>CAYFJU010000003.1:0-76981 GCA_964343505.1 uncultured bacterium | reverse complement strand
TGAAAAAATGAATGATTAACTCTAATCATGTCCAAAAAATCTTGACACATAGCGAGGATTATGAAAAAGCGAAAATACATTATGAAAAAAGTTGGTATCGGCAGCCCGTGGTGGAATACTTGGGGCAGCCCGCGGATAGTTTATTTAAACGTGATATTCCCACCCTTCGAAAAGAAGGATATTGGAATGATGGCAAAGTCAAATACATTTATATTTGGCATAGAGGTTGTCTTGGATGTGAAATGCAATTGCCGGAGAAGGATGACCTATATCTCAAATTGAAGGATAAGATGGATTTTGTTTTTGTTAATTCATTTAATACTTCCGAAGTGATGAAAAAATATACTGACTATAAAGGATATACCATTCCCATCTTCGGGTTAAGGGATATATATGAAAAAGGGGAACCATTGGGTGCCTGGGCTAAGGGATATCATATGTTACCAGCACAAATCCTGGTGGATAAAAAGGGAATTATTCGGTTCTTTTTCGATGGACAGGAAAAGTATATCGATATGTTATTGGCTGAAAATTGATTTGACTGGTAAATGGTGTTGAACGAAATGGGTAAAGTTGCGAATTTCTGTTTCCGGGAAATCCCGGACCATTTTGACCATGTTGAATTGGATGAATTCATCATCATGCCGAACCATATCCATGGTTTAATTGGTATTACGGATGTAGAGACACGGCATGCCGTGTCTCTACGGGAACACACCAATAATTTCGGCCCATTAAAAAAGGAATCGTTGTCAACAATAATTGGGTCTTACAAATCCGCTGTAACCAAATCCATTCGCAAACACCACAACCCCCATTTTGCCTGGCAGGCCAGATTTTATGACCATGTGGTACGAAATGAACATTCATTGGAAAAATTCAAAACTACATTCTGCTAAATCCCCAAAATTGGGGTAAAGACCGAAACGTGATAAAGGAAGACCGAAATTTCATATCCATACTAAAGGAGAAACCATGAAACTAAAACAAACCATCATTTCCTTTTGCCTTGTGGTGGGGATTGTGCCCTTCCAAGGCCAGGAACTGTTAGCAAAAGCAATTATGAAATTGGAACCGAGCCTGAAAACAATGTATGAGAGACTCAACCAAAGTAATGGAGAAAAAGCTGAATTGATTTTCCGGATGGTTTCTGACAGTTCGGAACATTCTTTGTTAGAATATAAAGGAAAGGTCGTGATTGTTATTAAACTGGCATCAGTTAGTCGTAATAATTATGCTCATATTTCGAATAAAAATAATGTGTTTTAAATGAAGAATTATATTAATTATTTAAAACGTAAATATCTAATAAAACGTGATATAGGGGATAATTACGTTTTACATATTTATGGGGCATATAATGGTATGAATATTCATACGCTTAACCAGTGCCGGAGTAATAATATGTGGGCCACATGGTGCGGGCCATGCGTGAAAGAAATCCCTGATTTCAATAAACTTCAAGAAAAATATGGGAAGGATGGATTGGTTGTGCTTTCCATAACCGACGAATCACCCAATAAAGTAGAAGAATTTCTGGAAAAGCATGAAATAAAAACCATTAATGGATTTATTCGATATGATGATAAACTGGCAGAGCCGTTTCGTAATATGCGTGGTGGGCGACCTTTGATTTTTATTGTTGACCGTGAAGGTATTGTGAGAGAAGGACTAATGTGGGTGCCCAAGTATAAATCTTTCAAGAAATGGTTAAGGAGTTAAAAATGAAGAAAAATACTTTAATTGGGTTTTTATTCCTTTTTGTTTTTGGCTGTGCTTCCAGCCCAACAATTGTTATACCTGAAACAAGTATTATACTCACCAGAAGTAATATCATGTCTTCAAATAATGTATTAATAAACTTACTTGCAAAGGGACAGTCGGCCAGATTTTATAATGAATTGTTTTCAGAAAGCTTGAAGGAAAGTAGGTCTTTAGGCGAATTCGAGGAAGAATTCAAAGGCTTAAAAAGAAAATATGGTGATTTTCTTGAGTATCCTCTTTCTTACTGCAATGAACTCTATCAACCAAGAAAAACGCCTGCAATATTTACATTAGACAAACCAATTCAGGTCAGAGGGTTGTATAACTTTGAAAAGCGGACAATTTTTGTTCACCTTTATTTCATCGGTCCGGAAGACGATCTGAAACTGGGGAAGTATGTTTTTATCGAGGATTAAAGTTTTTCTGGAATAAATGACAAAATACCAAAACAATGCGGATTGAATCCGCACGCCTGCCCCATTGGGATTGCAGTAACCCGGGAATGTATTTTGTCACCATATGTACAAAGAAATCCCAATGTTAGTTTGGGAATATTTAGATGGGGAGATGGTATTGAATGAAATGGGTAAAATTGCCAATTCCTGTTTCCGCGAAATCCCGGACCATTTTGAAAATATTGAATTGGATGAATATTTCGTCATGCCGAACCGTGTCCATGGGATAATCGGAATCAAACATAATGAAAGTAGAGACGCGATTAATCGCGTCTCTACAGCCGGTGGAAAAACGAAACAAAAGAATCTAATGTTGTCAAAATCATCATTATCAAAAGTAATTCGGTGGTTCAAAGGGCAATGCACATAAGAAATCCGCAAAAACTACAACCCTAATTTCACCTGGCATCCCCGTTTTTATGACCCTGTGATTCGAAATGAATATCCCTTAGAAAAAATTCAATATGACATTCTGCTTAATCCCCCAAATTGGGTCAAAGGTAGAAATGTTATGAAGATTAAGAATTCATTTCAACCCTTAAGGGGAAACATATATAAAAAAAGCCCCCCCGCATTCTGCAGGGGGGCTTTTTCAAAAGACTAAATCTATGATTTAAGCTATTTCTTTTTCTTGGGACGTTCGAAATTAAAGTTAACTGTGGCTGCGCCATCTTTAACAGTAACACTTTGGGTCAGAACCTTTTTCTTGAACTTTTCCTGCCAGGCAACAATTTCGTAGGTACCGTCGGGTACATTAGCAATATTGAACGTACCATCAGAGCCGGTTACGGCGAAGTATGGATGATCAAATACTTGGGTGTAGCTTTTCATCCAGGGATGCACATCACATTTGATAACGAAAACGTCTTCAGCTTTATCAAATACGGTTGAAATCTCTTTGAGAGATTTCGGCATTCCTTTGTTGAATTCTCTGTTCACTTTTGGCAGTGCATGAATATTGTGCATGGTTGCATCGTTGTTAAGAATTTTAACCGGTTGGCCAGCCATGATACCCATGACGTGGGGCGAATAGATACAACCCTTTTGATCGATCGTTGCGGCAGTAGATGTGGCTTTGCCATTAAAGCTCACACCTTTTAGGTAAACAATGACATTTGCCAAGTTGCCATCAGCATCTACAATAAATGATTCCGCTTTGGCCGCTTCCTGATGTGATGCAGCACATACGGGGTCTGCATCCATACGGAGGCGTTTCATTTTTGGTGCCTTTCCTACATACTTAACACGGCCGGTAACATCTCCAGCAAAAATAGCACTAACGGCTACGCCGGCAATTACGACCAAATTCATCATTTTTCGCATTTTAATTCTCCTGATTTATATGATTTCGCCGTCTAAAACAGCCCGTGAATTTAGAGCAAAGCAAGATTCCAAAACAAGAAACTAAGCAATGATAATAATTTAGATTGAAATGAAAGCTCAATCAAACAAGATAAAACCATCCGAAAAACTTGTATATATTGAAATATTATATTAATATTCGGATACACATATCCTGATAAAAACCTGATGAACAATAGACGATCATTTTTAGCTAAGCTTTTCATGGGTGTGGGGTCATTTCTCGCCTATGGTCTTTTTGCGGTAAAGGGAATGTTATTTCTGTCACCCAAGCGGGGGATTAAGGCAAAGCGAAAAATATTCATTGGTAAAATTAATCAATTTAATGAAGGAAATGTTGAAACAGTCCATGGCTTAACGGGACAAGAAATATTGGTTCAGCGAACCCAATACACAATTAAGGGGTATAGTGCTACCTGTCCCCACTTGGGTTGTAAGGTCCATTGGGAAGCCCATGATGAACAATTTTTTTGTCCCTGCCATGGCGCCATTTTTGATAAATCCGGAAAAGCTGTGACCGGTCCCCCCGCAGATGCGGGTCAGGATATGGATGAGGTGGAACTCTTAGTGGATGAATCCAGCGGGGTCGTTTACTTAAATGAGTTGGATGCCTAATGGGCCAAACTGAATTATCCCAAAAAATGATCCCCCTGGATTGGTCCATATTCCAACATATTGGGTCGGAACCGATACCTTATCATTTAAAGAAATGGTGGTTTGCACTTGGCGGCACCGTCATGTATCTATTCATAATTCAAATCGTGACGGGCATCATGCTCACCTTTTATTATGTGCCCACCCCGGCAGAGGCGTACCAATCCATTGCAGAAATCACGCAGGAAATTCGGTTCGGATGGTATATCCGGTCCCTTCACAGATGGGCCGCAAACCTCATGATCGTGGCCATGATCCTCCACGTTCTGCGCGTATTCTTCACCGGTGCGTACCGCCATCCCCGGCAATTGAATTGGATGGTGGGTTTCAGCCTCTTGATCGTTACCCTTATGTTCGGCCTAACCGGATACTCCCTTGTTTATGAACAGTTAAGTTTTTGGGGCGCCACTGTGGCGGCAAACCTGGTGGATGCCATACCCATTATCGGCACTTGGGCCAGTCATTTATTGCGGGGTGGCGAAGCGGTAGGCGGAAATACGCTCACACGGTTTTACGTAATTCACATCGGAATCCTCCCCACCGTGGCCTTGATTTTGGTGGGGCTCCATGTCATGTTTATTCGCCTCCATGGGGTCAAGGAGGATGATTCCGATAAGGAAGACATTCCAATAGAAAAGCGGTATTTCAAATTCTGGCCGGACCATGTAACCACAGAAATGATGGTGGGGGCTTTCCTTATATATATCTTAACCATCATGGCCTTGATTTTTCCCGCAGGATTAGGTGAACCGGCTAACCCCAACGTGACACCGGCCCACATTAAACCGGAATGGTTCTTTTACTTCAGCTACCGCCTATTAAAACTGACCACCCTCAAAATGAGTGTATTGATTACAATGGTCATGGGTGGAATTGCATTTTTCTGGCCATTTATTGAATCATTTTTAGTCAAATATTTCAAAATGCCAAAATCATTTTCAATGATCTTGGGAGCTTTGGCATTTACGGGGTTTCTCGTATTAACTGTATGGGAAAGTTTTGCTTAAACATAACATGAGGATTTGGCTATGACACTCGATACGAAACGGTGGATCGTTGGCGGACTCTCATTTCTGTTCCTTGCGTCCCTCCTTTTGGTTGCCTACAATGAGTCCAAACACAGGCGAATCGAAAAAAAAGAGGCCGCCATTGTCACCGCTGTTAACGAAAGCTGCGTCGAATGTCATCAAAACGACTCACCGGCGCTGGTCATGGAATGGGAAGAATCCCGCCATGCCAAAGTTGGCATTGGATGTGTCGAGTGTCATTCAGCCAATGAAATTGAAATTGATGCCTGGAAGCATGAAGGGACCTATGTCTCTGCCTTGGTTACGCCAAAGGACTGCGCCAAATGTCATCAAAAGGAATTTGAGGAATTCTCCAAAAGCCATCACGCCAAAGCGGGAGAGATATTAGCTTCTCTTGATAATGTATTGGCTGAAAAGGCCGCCGGATTACCCCATAACAAAGCGGATGCGGTAAACGGCTGCTGGCAGTGTCATGGGAGTATTGTCAAGTTTCTTCGAGATGATTCGGGGAACGTCCTCAAAATCGGCAGTGAGAATAAACCCGTAATTGATCCGGATTCCTGGCCCAACAGCGGGATGGGCCGCCTGAACCCGGACGGATCAAAAGGTAGTTGTCATGCTTGCCATTCCCGACATGCTTTCCAGGCCAGTCTTTCTCGTCAACCTGAAAATTGTGGTAAATGCCACATGGGGCCGGACCATCCACAAATTGAAGTGTATAATGAATCCAAACATGGGATTGCATACCATGCCAATAAGGATCGGATGGCCTTGGATAAACAGGGTCACTGGGTGTTGGGTAAGGATTATTCAGCAGCACCTACATGCGCTTCATGTCATATCAGTTCCTACATGACACCTAGCGGCGAATACGTCGGGAATACCCATGACGTAGGCGAACGGATCAGTTGGACACTTCGACCCATAGTCAGCTCAAAACTGAATATGGTTATCTACCATGATGGGTATAAGGAAGATTACCCTGATTCACGTTCATTACCAATAATTGGAACATTGGTGATAACAAAAGAGAGAATCGTAAAAAATGAAAAATTGGTGACCATAAATGTGGAGCGAACCGTTTCAGAAATTGTAACGTGGGAAAAGCGACGAGAGAATATGAAAGGAGCTTGTCTAAACTGCCACAACAATACTTATGTAGATAATTTTTATAAACAGTTCGATGATTTGGTGAATTTATATAATGAAAAATTCGCCATCCCCGCCAAGGCCATCATGGATGATTTAAAAAAGGATGGCGTTCTCAAGGCAAATGCACCCTTTGAAAAAGAAGTTCAATGGGTTTTTTGGGAATTGTGGCATCATGAAGGACGCAGGGCTCGCCACGGCGCATCCATGATGGGTCCGGATTACACTCACTGGCATGGCATGTACGAAGTATCAAAACATTACTACAACAAATTCCTGCCTGCCGTTGTGAAGGCGGCCAAAGAACATTCCGCATCCATGGGGAAAAAATATCAAAACCGAATTGATAAAATGATGATGGCGGAAGAGCACCTCTGGAAAAAAGGATTGAGCCCTGATGAAGCGGAAGCATTGAAGGCCATGTATGAGGAGCGGTACGATGAGAAATAAAAGTTTATTTCAATTTTCAATCATTTCACTATTGGTTTTTGTCTCGCTTTCGCCCGCTCAAAATGATTCGGGACAAAATTTGTATAAAGAATATTGCGCATCCTGCCATGGTTTAAATGGAAATGGGAAAGGTGAATTCTCTTACCTTTTATATCCGAAACCGAGAGACCTGACTTTAGGTCAATTTAAAATCCGTTCTACTTCCCAGGGGAATCCGCCAGCGGATCAAGATATAGAAAAGACGATCCGCAATGGAATGCCCGGGACGGCTATGCCGTCATTCAGTTTTTTAAAGGACAATGAAATAAAGTCTTTGGTTGACATTGTAAAGGAATTCAGCGGCATTAAAAATGAAGATGTGAGTCCCATGACTATTCCGGCGGAGATACCGTCATCGGATGAATTAATTGCATTGGGGAAATCTGTATATACAGAAACGGGATGCAATATGTGCCATGGAGACATTGGCAAGGGCGATGGACCATCATCCAATCAGCTAAAAGACACCCAAGGATATCCCATCATCCCCAAAGATTTTACCAGCGGAGTCTATTTAGGCGGCGGGTCAAACCAAGATCTGTATTTCCGGTTTGTGGCGGGCATGGACGGGACACCTATGCCATCCTTTGGAAACCTGGCAGAATTGTTAGGAAAGCCCAAATCGGAAGAAAGCAAACTGGCCTGGGCCTTGGTTCATTTTGTGAAGAGTCTTGAAACAACGAAAGTTGAAAATAAAAATATTCTGCCGGAAAATGGGATCATTCTGGCGGAAAAAACGAGTCGATCCATTAGGCCCGATGAAATGATGGACAGTTTCAGCCATTTTTGGGAAAAGGCAACGCCCTATTCAGTTCCCCTTTCCCGGCTTTGGCAAAGTGACAATGTGAATTACCGAATGGTGGATGTGCAGGCCATTTACAATAATCGGTATGTAGCTGTCAAATTGGAGTGGGAAGATAAAACCAAAGATAGGGGGTTATTTAAAGTTCAGGATTTTCAGGATGGGGCTGCCATTCAATTTTCTTTAGATGGAACCAAAGGATTTCATGGTATGGGTTCCAAAGATCATCCCACCGATATTTGGTTTTGGAAAGCGGAATGGCAAAAACGTGTGGACGACAATACCGAATCAGATATTACCCTTGCTTATGCAAACAGGGTCAGCGATTCAGACGTAGAATCTTTTCCTGCTGTCATGAGCGATGTAGCCTATTTATCCGGGCGGGATGCGGGCAACATAATTGCTGCCGCTTCAAAAAAATCATCGGTTGAAAATGTCACCGCCGTAGGTCCCCAAACTGTAACACCACTAAATGATCAACAGGTTTTGGGGAAAGGCATTTGGGATGGAGAAAAATGGCGAGTGGTATTTGTCAGAAAACGTAAATCGAATTCGGATCAAAAAGTGGATTTCAATAACAGTGTAAAAATACCGATCGGATTCGCAATTTGGAATGGCAGTGAAAGAGACCGGAATGGCCAAAAAATGGTATCCAACTGGTATGATTTAGAGTTGAAGGATTAGGTATGAAAAAAGATCATCAACAAAACGGTAACGTCAGTCACGAAAACCAAAATTTGAAAAACGGGATTAGCCGTCGTGAATTTTTAAAAGTAGGTACAGCCGGATTGGGCAGTGCCGGTTTGTTGTGGTCCATGCCCGGGAGTATGTATTTCTTGAAAGGGGCTGCCGGAATTGATAATCCATTGTCCCATTATCCGAATCGCGGTTGGGAAAAGATTTATCGCAACCAATATCAATACGACGATTCCTTTACCTATATATGTTCACCCAATTGCACCCACGAATGCCGGATGCGGGGCTTCAGCCGCAATGGGGTCATGATCCGGACAGAGCAGAATTATGATTCACATAAGATTAAGGATCTGTACGGCAACCAATGCACCCATGCTTGGAATCCCCGGGGATGTTCCAATGGATTTACCTTCCATCGCCGGATTTACGGCAGTTATCGCTTGAAATATCCCCTGGTTCGAAAAGGCTGGAAACAGTGGGCTGATGATGGTTTTCCTTATTTAACACAAGCAAACCGGGATAAATACAAATTCAATTCCCGTGGGACGGATACTTTGGTGAAAATATCTTGGGATAAAATTGAAAAATACATTGCCAAGGGACTGATCAATATTTCTAAAACCTATAGCGGTGATATTGGAAAAAAACGATTGCTTGAACAGGGCTATCCGAAAGAAATGCTCACCCATTGGGACGGGGCCGGGACTCGCACCATTAAACTTCGTGGCGGAATGGGTTTGTTGGGCGTCATCGGGAAATACGGCGCTTACCGCTTCAGCAATACCTTGGCATTGGTGGATCATCATGTGCGGGGCGTTTATCCAAAAGATGCCAAAGGCGGACGAAACTGGTCAAATTATACCTGGCACGGCGATCAGGCGCCGGGCTTTCCTTTTGTCCATGGTTTGCAGGCATCGGATGTGGATATGAATGAAATACGATTCAGCAAATTGATGGTGTCTATCGGCAAAAATCTGGTGGAAAACAAACGGGCGGATAATCACTTTGCGGCGGAAATCATGGAACGGGGCGGAAAATTAGTGAACATTTCCCCGGAATACGGACCTTCATCTTCCAAGGCCGATTACTGGCTCACCATCCGGCCGAATACGGACACGGCGTTGCTGTTGGGTGTGTCGAAACTCATTATGGATAACAACTGTCACGATAAAAAATTCCTGAAGGAATTTTCCGATTTCCCATTGTTGATCCGGAAAGATACCCTGAAGCGGTTAAAGCCTGAAGATTTAATTCCGGATTATAAAAACCAATTATCTGAAAGTGGTCCCAGCTTCAAAATCCATGGGATGAAAAAGGATCAGTATGAACAGATCGGGGATTTTACTGTATTTGATAAATCGTCCAAATCGGTTCAAGCCATTACCCGGGAAGATATCGGCGAATTTTTAAAACAGAAAAAAATCGATCCGGCACTGGATTGGAATGGGAAAATCCAAGATGTAAATGGAAAAGAAATTGAAGTGTGTACCCTATTCTGGGCCTATAAGCATATTCATTTAAAGGATTATGATTTGGATACGGTGGCGGAGATCACCCATTCCAATAAGGAATTGATCCAACAGTTAGCGAAGGATTTGTCCACCATTAAGCCGGCGGCCATTCATATCGGTGAAGGGTTGAATCACTGGTTCCATGCGGTAGAAAGTAACCGTGCCTGTTTCCTGCCTGTGATTCTCACGGGGAATATCGGCAAGCGTGGCGCCGGATGCCATACGTGGGCCGGAAACTACAAAGCCGGACTTTTTCAAGGGTCGGATGAAGCTGGCCCCGGATTTAAAGGCTGGGTAGCGGAAGATCCATTCTCACCGAATTTAGATCCAAAGGCCAGGGCAAAGGATCTCAAAGTAAAAGGATATGCCCGGGGCGAAGAACCATCCTATTGGAATGTGGGGGACTTCCCTTTGCAGGTAGATACACCGAAGTATGGGAAAAAATCTTTCACCGGAAAAACCCATATGCCCACCCCCACCAAGGCCATTTGGCACAATAATGTGAATCTGCTGAACAATGCCAAATATCATTATGAAATGGTGAAAAATACCAATCCCGGTATCGAAATGATCATCAGCCAGGATATTGAAATGACGGCCACCTGTGAGTATGCCGACATTGTACTGCCGGCCAACAGTTGGGCGGAACAGCAGAATTATGAATTGACTGCATCCTGTTCCAACCCGTTTCTGCAGATTTGGAATGGCGGATTGAAGCCTGTTTTTGATTCAAAGGATGATGCATTGATCTGGGCCCGTGTGGCCAAACAGTTAGGAAAAATCCTGGAAGACGACCGGTTCGAAGCCTACTGGAAATTTGTTTTGGATGGAAAAACGGACGTTTACATCGATCGTCTGTTAAACGGCAGTAATACCACCAAAGGGTACACCACCAAAGATATAATGGACGGAAAGTACGGTGAACCCGGTGCCGCATTGATGCTGTTTCGGACCTATCCGAGAATTCCTTTCTATGAACAGATCAAGGAAAGTACACCTTTTTATACGCCGACCGGACGATTGCAGGCTTACAATGATGAGCCGGAAATCATCGAATATGGGGAAAATTTTATCGTTCACCGTGAAGGCCCCGAAGCTACACCGTATCTGCCCAATGTCATTGTATCTGCCAATCCAATGATCCGACCGGATGACTACGGAATTCCAATGGATGCCACATCCCCGGAAGACCGTCAGGTGCGGAATGTGAAAATGCCCTGGGCGAACGTGAAAAAGACGAAGAACTTTCTGTGGGAAGATGGTTTCTCATTTTACTGCCTGACACCTAAAACGAGACATGCCACCCATTCAAGCTGGCAGGTCACCGATTGGCAATTCATCTGGAGCAATCCATTTGGCGATCCCTACCGTCAGGATAAGCGCCAGCCCGGTGTGGGGGAACATACCATGTATATGAATTCCGATGCGGCCAAGGATTTGGGCATTGAAGACGGGGATTATGTTTTTGTGGATGCGGATCCGCAAAACCGGCCCTACCGGAATTTCGATGTGAATGATCCCTTTTATAAAGTGGCCCGGCTCAAATTACGCTGCCGGTACAATCCATCCTACCCCTATCATGTGATCATGATCAAACACGGCGCCTGGATGGCTACGGAAAAATCTGTGTTGGCTCATGAATCCCGGAAAGACGGCAGGGCTTTATCCAAAGATACAGGTTACCAGGCCAGTTTTCGCTACGGTTCCCATCAATCCCTGACCTACGGCTGGCAAATGCCCATGCAGCAATTGGACAGTCTCTTCCATAAGGGAAAAGCCAAGATGGGATTCTTGTTCGGATACGAAGCGGACAACCATGCCATCAACACCGTGCCGAAAGAAACGCTGGTGAAAATTTCCTTTGCAGAAAAAGGCGGAATGCACGGGAAAGGCAAATTGGATGTGGTCAAAACGGGTTACACGCCGGCGAATGAAAATGAATTTATGCAGGATTATTTGGCCGGTAACCTGACAACCATTGGCGACGATGAATGGTAAAAGATTTTGAACAGGAAGATCCTTTTGAAATGATGGCCATGGAAATCCCCGGCGGGAATCTTATTCAACAGACACAGGTCATGGCTGAAGAATTTCGAGATATGGGTATGGATCAGGATGAATTACTATCCATGTTTTCGGACCCGTTTTATGGCGGGCTTCACATGGCTTATTCCCAGTTAGGAAAACAGGCCGTGAAAAAGATTGTCAGACAAGTGTATGAAAAAATTTATGTGATTAACGGTCAGGAGTTGTAGATGGCGAACGTTTATAATTGGCAGATCAATCGGGATATGGATTATCCTTATGAAGGGAAATATCCTGAAAGGCAGTTTGCCGCCGTATTCAATATTAATCGCTGTATTGCTTGCCAGACCTGCACCATGGCCTGCAAAAGCACCTGGACATTTTCCAAGGGACAGGAATTGATGTGGTGGAATAATGTGGAGACCAAACCATACGGCGGTTATCCCCAGCATTGGGATGTAAAACTGCTGAACCTGATGCAGATGGCTCACGAACGCCAGGAAAAATCCATGACTTGGACCAGTGACGGTGAATATGACGGCATGACTATTTTTGAAGCGGCTGAAAAAGAGAAAACCCAAAATGGCCAATCTCGTGTTTTGGGTTATTTACCGGAAGATATGGAATGGACGAAACCCAATATCGGTGAAGATGTATCCCCACCCAATGCAGCCAAAAAAGATAAAATGGGTTATATCAGCGATCCCATAAAATTGCCGGAACATAAGAGTTTCTTTTTCTACCTACAGCGGATTTGTAATCATTGCACCTATCCTGCCTGCCTGGCGGCTTGCCCCAAAAAAGCTATTTATAAACGGGATGAAGACGGTGTTGTGTTGATCGATCAGGAACGGTGCCGGGGGTACCGGAAGTGTGTGGAAGCTTGTCCGTATAAAAAAGCCATGTATAATGGTCAAACCCATATTTCTGAAAAATGTATTGCCTGCTATCCGCGATTAGAAGGCCAGGATAGCCATATTACGCCGGATGGTGTTCCTGTGGAAACACGGTGCATGGCGTCCTGTGTAGGGAAAATTCGGATGCAGGGGCTGGTGAAAATGAATCGGGATGGGATGTGGACGAAAGATGAAGAAAATCCACTCTATTGGATGATTCATAAGGAAAAAGTCGCCCTGCCCCTTTATCCACAGTTTGGGACGTTACCGAATATATTTTACATCCCGCCCCGGTGGGCGCCACGGGATTACTTAACCCAAATGTTTGGCCCCGGCGTTGAAACTGCCATTGACCGCTACACTGCACCCACACGTGAACTCATGGCTATCCTGCAGCTTTTCCGCGCCCAGCAGGAAGTGATCTTCAGGTTTAAGATCAAAAAAGGTCCCAAGATTTATGAAAAAGAAGTGACCCTTTCTGATGGATCACGGACGGGACTTTCTGTATTCAACGACACAGTCATTGGCTACAACGAACAGGGGAAGGAATGCGTCCGTACCACCGTGGATGAGCCCATGTATGAACGGCCGGGCACCCATTTTAATTCGATTTGATATGCCTGTTTTAACAACAGAAAAAAAGTTACTGGAAGCACGGTCAACACTTTATGGCGCCGTATCAGCCCTGTTTGCAGATCCGGAAAGTGAAAAGTTTTCCATGTTGCTGGCGCCCCAAATTCAAGGATCTGTATTAGACGCCTGCTTTCAAATGGATGAGTCGCATTACACAGGATTATCCAATTCATTTCAAAAGATTATGGCACAGCTAAGCACAAAAAATTTGAAAAATATTAAGGATGAATTTGTGGATGTGTTTGGCCATACTCTTTCCAAACAGATTGCACCTTACGCTTTGGAACATTTGAAAAATGAGGATGTCTTTTTTCGTACGCAAAAACTAGCGGACTTAAATGGATTCTATAAAGCATTCGGGATGGAAGTGGAATCCATTGAACGGGCAGACCACATATCTACCCAAACGGAGTTTTTATCCTACCTTCTTTTAAAGGAAAGACTGGCTGAACGGGATGAACTAATTGAAAAAATGGATGTGTGTCAGGATGCGTTCACTCAATTCCAGAAAGATCATTTTTTGGATTGGACCATGATGTTTGCAGAGAATTTGGCTGATAAAGTAGATAGTGATTTTTACAATTTGAGTGGGAAGTTTTTACGCACTTTTCTTGATTGTGAAAAAATATCAAGAACCACGGTAAAACAAAATTAGTGAATGATTAAAAGATGTTTTGGCCGGTATATCCTTTTGATGAATTAAAAACCATTGTACTGAATGCATTGGAACAAAATTCCAGTTTTTATGACCACAATATATTGGGATTACCAGCCACATATCTTGATCCAAAAATGTTTCCGGCGGATGCGGATTTTCTTGAAAATGCACCATTCATTAGATCCTTTATAGAAAACCCGAATCATATTGGACTCCATACATACGAAAAATCTCTGCCGGCATTTAAAGGTACTCAAAAAATTGAGTTGGATTTACTTCGGATCTGTGCAGAAAATATTTTTAAAGCAACGCCGAACCAATACGACGGATATATTGCATCGGGAGGCACCGAGTGCAATATTCAGGCTGTTTGGATTTTTCGAGAATATTATAAAAATAACTGCAATGCCAAAAACGATGAAATAGGTGTGTTATTTTCGGAGGATACTCACTATTCACTATTTAAAGTCTGCAATATTTTACAATTGAACTTCAAAGTATTGGATGTGGATTTCCAAAATAGGGAAATCAATCTGGAGAAGCTTGACAATCAATTATTAAAGCTTAAAGCAGATGGTGTTAAATATTTCATCACAGTACTGAATATGGCTACAACCATGTTTGGATCTATCGATGATATTGATTCAATCACGCAGATATTTAACTCTCATAATCTTCATTTTAAAATACATGTTGATGCTGCATTCGGAGGCTTTATTTATCCATTCACCAATCCCGATAATGCCTTCAATTTCGAGAACCCAAATGTTGATTCATTATCAGTGGATGGTCATAAAATGCTGCAGGCACCTTATGGTACAGGGATATTCCTTATAAAAAAAGGATTAATTGATAATGTTTTAACTGAAGAGGCAAGTTATATCGAAGGATTGGATCATACGTTGTGTGGTTCCCGTTCAGGCGCAAATGCAATCGCTACCTGGATGATTTTAAATATTCATGGGTCGAAAGGTCTTATGGACCATATGAAACAATTAATAAAAAAGACCGACTTTATTTGTAAATCTTTATCTGAATTAGATATTCGGTTTTTCAGGAATGAATTCATGAATATTGTAACAATCCTGTCGGAAGATATTTCCAGTAGTATTTGTGAAAAATATACACTGGTACCTGATACGCATAAGGGACAGCCTAAGTGGTGGAAAATAGTTGTTATGGAACATGTGAACTGGGAATTGATCTATAAATTTGTGGATGAACTGGCTCGAAGTAAGAAAGAAAATTTCAAAGTTACTTTGGCAGAAGATATATGGATGGGTTTAAATAAGAAAACCAGCATAACCACGAAAGAAAGAAAAGGCGCAAAGGAACAGGGAAAATATATTTCCAATTTTAACCGGGGAAAGCAACTGTTCAATGATGGAAAGATCCATGAAGCTTATGTAATCTGGGAGCAGATATGGAAGGCCGGCAATGAGGAGGCAAGAGCAAATGTAAAAGGATTTATCCAGTTATCCGGTGGCGTTATAAAAAATAAGTACGGAAAGAAACAGTCAACCGAATATTTATTAGAAAAAGCAATCAAAAATATTAAGCGCGCAAATAAAATTTCAGAGATTATGAATACACATTTAGTCATTGACCAAATTAATGAACATTTAATAAAGATCCGGCAGGGAGAGGGACCCCGGAAAGATATTTGTATAAGCCTATAGGATTCTGTTTAAACGTATTTGGTCCCTCTGGGGGAAAAGGAAGTACATAACCCTATATACACGAAAATAGATATCGTAAATCTGGAGAAGATCCAAACTTAATTCTTTCCCGTAAATGGGTTATGGACCAGCTTAAAGGTTTTCTGAAGGAAGGAATTAGGATCGAAAATCTATCCTGATTCTTAATGCTGAATTTCCGGAAAAATTGAAGGGCCCCTTGACGGCGAGATCACAAGACGATTGTATGACCCCGGGGATGAAGAAGGAAGTTCCATATATCCGGGCTGGACTTGGAAGGAGACGATTGAAATGAATATTAATGATAATCAGTCATTTTGGACAAAATACATCTTATCAAAGGATCGCAATAAAACAGTATGAAATTAAAGTTTAACACCCAAATACTTGAAAAATATGATATCTTCGGGCCACGCTACACCAGTTACCCCACAGTCCCAAATTTTCATTCTGAAATCACAATGATGGACTGGCAGAAGGCCATTGATAACAGCAATAAATCGCAAAACAATTTATCCCTTTATTTCCATATTCCCTTCTGTCATTCTCTCTGTTATTTCTGTGGCTGTACCATGAGGATAACCCGTAACCAGGAATTAGTGGAAAAATATCTTACCCACTTAGAAAAGGAAATGGAAATAGTTTCTGAAAAGTTGGATAAAGGAAGAATGGTGTCCCAGATTCATTTTGGCGGTGGTACCCCCAACTATTTATCCTCCCTTCAGTTGCAGAGATTGAATGCATCTATCCACTCCCATTTTTTAATTTCCGAAAATGTTGAATACAGTTGCGAAATTGATCCCAGGAAGATAACGATTGATCACATCAGTACTTTGCAGGATATTGGTGTAAACCGGATTTCCATGGGAATTCAGGATTTCAATTCAGATGTTCAACAAGCTATCAACAGAGTAAATTCCTATGCTCATGTCAAAAAAATCGTTGAATGGATTCAAAATGCCAACATTCATTCCATCAATTTTGATCTCATTTACGGACTGCCCAAACAAAATCTGGATACATTTAATTGCACACTGAATCAAATTCTTTCTCTAAATCCCTCCAGGATTGCCTGTTATAATTTTGCTTATGTGCCTTGGATAAAACCCCATCAGAAATTAATGGAGGAGCAGGATCTGCCATCACCTAAAACAAAAATTGAAATGTTGCATATGATTATTGCAAAGCTCTCTCAAAATGGCTACGAATATATTGGGATGGACCATTTTGCAAAATCTGACGACGAATTGACGAAGGCACAGAAAAACGGCACATTACAACGAAATTTTCAGGGATACAGCACTCAAAAATCATCTGATTTATTCGCCTTTGGAATTTCCTCAATCAGCCATTTCGGAAATGCATACTTTCAAAATTCTAAAGACTTGAATGAATACTTCAAATTGTTACAAAATAATCTACTCCCTATTCAAAAAGGTTTAATCATGTCCATCGAAGATATACAGGTCAATACCATCATCATGAGGCTGATGTGTGATATGAAGCTTGATTATGCTGAGATTTCAAACATGATTAATATTGACTTTAATAAAGTGTATGAAAAAGAACTTGGGAAAATCAGGGAAGTATTTGAAAAAGACGGTTTAGTAGCGTTTAACTCTACAGGATTAAAAGTCACAGATACGGGCCGCTTCTTAAGCAGGAACATCGCTATGTTCTTTGACAAATACTTATCCAGGAATAATTCAATCTATTCAAAAACTATTTAGGGACTGCTTAAAAAAGGTATCCGAGGTACCCCTCAAAACCTTTACAGTTTGAATAAGAAAAAAGCGATGTGCAAAGGCCGAGACCATAAACGATTCCTTTATTTGAAAAAAGGTCGAGACTAGAACGCTGAATATGAAAAGCTGTAAGTATTTAAATAACTAGAAATCATGAATAGCCATAAATCAAGGCTCTCCATAGGGCCTCCCCGTTGCCGGGACGGCCAGGGCTGCGCCGAGGCTCAGCTGTTCAGTCTCTATGCAAAATGAGAAAAGGGTTTTTCAGCAAACCCTAATTAATCGAATCAATTTATCCTGTAGGGGGGCTAGTGCAGAATCAAAACACAATTTATGGCCATCCTTATTGGGCTTTCATGAAACTAAACATGTTGGGACACTGCTCTCTCACCCAACTGTTAATCCTACCCGATGAAAGTCATGGTTACCCTGCACGGGAAGCCGTTATGCGTATGCTATGGGAGATGGTCAATTGGTTAGATATCGATGTGAAAAAAGAAGTAAAGGAATAAACTGATGTCCAAAAAAGATATGTCATTTGATACCAAAACCATCCATGCGGGTGAACCTATTCCAAGATATGCTGGTGCGGTTACTTTGCCAATTTTTCAAAGTTCTACTTTTGAATACGGGGGACAAGATAATTATAGTGCTATGCGGTATATTCGTCTTAACAATACCCCCAATCATATTGCATTGCATGAAAAATTAGCCGCTTTAGAAGGTTCAGAAGCGGCTTTGGTCACGTCCTCCGGAATGAGTGCAATTACAGCTTCATTGCTTACCTTTTTGAAATCGGGTGATCATTTACTTTGTCATAAAGCGTTGTATGGCGGTACTGCAGGTTTTGTCATCCATGAATTGCCCAAATATGGTATTGATGTTGATTTTATTGATGCAACGCAACCCAATGAATGGACTTCTAAGCTAAAGTCAAATACGAAAGTCATTTATGTAGAAACAATTACCAACCCCCTTATGACCATTCCGGAGTTGGACCAAGTTGTTGTCTTTGCAAATGAAAATAATCTGATTTCAATGATCGATAATACGTTTGCAACACCAATTCTATATAGCCCAATAATGAATGGATTTGATATTTCGCTTCATTCTGCCACGAAATACTTAAATGGTCATTCCGATATTGTGGGGGGCGCCGTCATTGGAAGGGAGGACCATATTTATGAAATAAAATCAAAATTGAATCATCTGGGCGGGTCAATGGACCCGAATACGTGCTTTCTGCTTCATCGCGGCATCAAGACACTTTCCTTACGTTTCGCTAAACAATGTGCAAATGCGATGGAAATAGCCCAATATTTAGATGCGCATTCCAATGTCGCCAAGGTGATTTACCCGGGACTGCCATCGAGCCCCGATCATGACCGGGCCAGGAGATTCTTGGGTGGATTTGGCGCTATGTTAAGTTTTGAACTTGTGGGGGATGTTGCCTTTGCAGATGAATTTATAAAACGGTTAAAATATCCCGTTAATGCAGCCAGTTTAGGTGGTGTTGAATCTTTAATCACTCGCCCGGTACAAACCTCCCATTCATCGATGTGCAAAGAAGAAAGGGCCTTCGCGGGAATTACGGATACCTTGGTACGTTATTCGGCTGGAATAGAATCAGCAAATGATTTGATTGCTGATTTGAAGCAGGCCCTGGAGGGATAAGTATTAAAACCATTACGATTGATTTTATTGGTTTGACTCCCTTCCACGATTTTGAGATTTAACCGGATTCAACCCAAACTGACTCCAATCGTGTGGACAACAGCGATGACCCTTGGTTCGGACAGGATCATTTTGTTTTTGCCGGCCTCAGCATGGGATACGATTTTCTCCAAGTTAGCTTAGGAATTGCAGAGTCCTTTCATCTACTATAATTTTATTCGGATTTCTTAGGTAACTCACCCACCCCGCTCATCGATATACTCCAATATGATTGAGGAGCTTACAAAATGGATTTTATGAGCTATCCCAAAATAATCTGATTAAGATTCATCGATAGCCTGTGCTTGATCATTTTGCCTTATCTTATACATAGATCATTTTGTTGTTTTAAAATCAAAAAGAGGATGAGAATATCCTAAATAACCTTTGCATTATATAGGGGAGGCGTTATAATATTTAAAGAAGATATTAATATCCTAATAAATGTTTTACACAAAATCAGCCAAATACGCCATCCAGACTATGATTTACCTGGCGGTAAAAGAGAGTAAGGGATTGATCATGGTTTCGGAAATAGCCCATGCTTATCACATTCCCCCATCTTTTCTTTCAAAAATTACCCGCACATTAAGAAAACATAATCTGATTGTATCCACTCGTGGGCGGAAAGGGGGAATTTGCCTGGCGAAACCGAAAGAGGAGATTTATATCAACGACATTTTATTTGCCATTGATGGCCCTGAATCCATCATTCCTAAATGTCGATTTGGTTACGAATCATGCACAAAAGAATACCCATGTCCATTTCATCATCGCTGGAAAAATTTAATCACACAAGTCCATGATTTAATGGAAACAGAAACATTGGCGGCTTTAGCGGATGATGTTATTAAACGAAATTATTTACCTGGACTAAAAGTAACGAAGAGTAACATCCATAATTAACAATTGGATGACAAACCGATGAAAAAAATGCTGCAAATCACTACATTCTTTATGATTCTTATATCTGGCGCTTACGGACAGGATGTTGAAGGATTTTATAAACAAAATTGTTCCAGTTGTCATACCATAGGCGGTGGACGGCTCACAGGGCCTGACCTTAAAAACGTCCATCATCGAAAAGACGATCAGTGGATCGAAGATTTTATCAATGATCCCATGGCAGTGATTAATAGTAGCGATGCATACGCACAGCAACTCGTGGAAGAATCTCGAGGTGTTATGATGCCGAAAGTGGGTGGATTAACGCCATTCATCGTTCAATCTTTATTAGACTTTATAAAATCAGAATCCGCCAAAGAAAAATCCAAATTCGGCGGTTCCTCCATTGCCGATCGTCCGCTAACCCCGTCGGATATTGTTAAAGGACGGGCATTGTTTTTAGGTGAAAACCGCTTGAAAAACAATGGTCCATCTTGTATCGGATGTCATTCGATTGCTGGAGGAGGAAAGCTTGGCGGCGGATTGTTAGGCCCAAATCTCACAGATATTTTTGGCCGCTTGGGGGGTAAAACAGCATTGGCAGCCTGGTTATCCAGTCCCGCAAGTGAGACCATGGGACCCATCTATAGCAAGCATCCCATTGACGACGAAGAAGTGTTGCCCTTGGTGGCATTTTTTAAAGACAGAGCACTAGCTGATGTGAGTGAAGCAGGGATGCATGATTTCAATTTCCTGATATTAGGATTTGTGGGATTGACCGTTGTGTTGATTTTGTTTGATTTATTATGGGGGAATCGCCTGCGTTCCATCAGAAAGAAAATGGTTAAAGGATAAGAATTATGCGTGATAAAAATGGAAAGCTTTCTTGGATTCGGGACGAAGTTGTTCCTCAAAACCGGAAGTGGGAGGAGTTTTACCGTAACCGCTGGCAATATGATAAAGTGGTTCGCAGCACCCACGGTGTAAACTGCACCGGTAGCTGCACGTGGCAAATCCATGTAAAAGACGGGATTGTTACTTGGGAAATGCAAGGTCTGGATTATCCAAAACTGGGAAATGGGATTCCGCCTTATGAGCCCCGGGGGTGCCAACGCGGCATTTCTTTCTCTTGGTATTTGTACAGTCCCCTGCGTGTGAAATATCCGTACATCCGGGGTGTCTTACTTGATCTTTGGAATGAAGCACGGAACGAATTTGCCGACCCAATGGAAGCTTGGGGATCTATGGTGAATGACCCTGAAAAACGAAAACGCTGGCAGAATGCCCGGGGGAAAGGCGGGTTTCGCCGCGCTGATTGGGAGACTGTGAAAGAACTGATTGCTGCTTCCATGGTGCACACAATCAGGCAGCATGGTCCAGACCGGATCGCCGGTTTTTCCCCTATCCCCGCAATGTCTATGGTGAGCTACGCCGCCGGTGCGAGGCTCATGCAATTAATCGGTGGTGTTTCCCTTTCTTTCTATGATTGGTACTGCGACTTGCCCAATGCCTCCCCGGAAACCTGGGGCGAGCAAACTGACGTACAGGAATCGGCAGACTGGTATAACGCCAAGATGTTGGCTGTGATGGGCGCCAACCTGAATATGACCCGTACCCCAGATGTTCATTTTGCAGCGGAAGCCAGACACAACGGCACCAAAATGGTCGTCTTTTCGCCGGATTTCTCACAGGTATCCAAGTTTAGTGATGAGTGGATTCCAATCCACGCCGGGCAGGATGGCGCCTTTTGGATGGCGGTGAACCATGTGATCCTGAAAGAATTTCATCATGAAAATCAAACGAAAGATTTTCTGGATTATACCAAACGATATACTGACTCACCGTTCCTTGTCGAAATTAAAAAAACAGGGGATGTTTTAAGGTCGGACCAAATGCTCCGCGCGAATCGACTAGACCAATATACGGATATTGAAAACGGTGATTGGCAGTTTCTCATGTGGGATGAAGATGAGCAGCGGACAAAAGTTCCCATTGGGTCAGTAGGGAATCGCTGGGCGAAAGAAAATAAAGGGAAATGGAATCTCAAACTAGAAGATAATGTGAATGGATCAATGATCAATCCGAAACTCTCATTTTTAAATGATTATGATGAATTACTCGAAATCGAATTAGACAATTTTGCCGAAGGGGTAGCGATTCTTCGGAAAGTACCGGTGAAATATATTAAAACAGCAGATGGGAGAGTTCCCGTCGCTACCGTTTACGATTTACTGATGGCGCAATACGGAGTTGGACGTGGATTGGATGGGTATCCTGAATCTTATGAAAAAGATGAATTATATACACCGGCCTGGGCAGAAAAATATACCGGAATTTCCCCAGACACTTTGATCCGTTTCGCGCGGGAATGGGCCGGCACAGCTGAAAAAACCGGCGGAAAATGCACAGTTATTATTGGCGCGGGAATTAACCATTGGTATCATGCGAACCTGATCTACCGCGCAGCCATTCATGCGCTCATGTTTACGGGTTGTATTGGTAAAAACGGCGGCGGCCTGGCCCATTATGTGGGGCAGGAAAAACTGGCGCCGGGAGAATCCTGGGCTTCCATTGCGTTGGCAAAAGATTGGTTTGGGCCATCAAGACTACAAAATACACCGAGTTGGCATTACGTTCACTCGGACCAGTGGCGGTATGAAAAAGGATTTACAGACTATCATACGGTCCCGAAAAACCAGCCGAAAGACAGCCTGGCAACAGGGCATACCATCGATGTAAATGTAAAAGCGGTGCGTAACGGGTGGCTGCCTTTTTATCCCCAGTTTGAAGCGAATCCCATCGACTTGGTCAATGAGGCGAGAGAAAATGGCGCCGAAGATGAAAAGGCTATCGTGGCTTATGTGGTCAACAAGTTGAAAAAACGGGACCTGAAATTTTCCATCGAAGATCCGGATAATGCAGCCAATTTTCCACGCGTTTGGTTCGTCTGGCGCGGTAATGCCATCGGCGGTAGCGCCAAGGGGCATGAATTCTTTTTAGATCATTATCTCGGGACCCATACGAATCAGGTGTCCGACAGCAATTTTGCTAAAGGATTTACTGAGGAAGTGATATGGCATGACAAAGTCCCCCAGGGGAAAATGGACCTGGTGGTAGATCTGAATTTCCGGATGGATACATCTGCGCTCTATTCTGATATTGTGCTTCCCGCCGCAACGTGGTACGAAAAAGACGATCTTAATTCCACTGACATACACAGTTTTATCCATCCCTTGCAGGAAGCGGTGCCGCCGGCCTGGGAATCCAGAAGTGACTGGGATATTTTTAAAGCCATATCAGAATCCTTTTCAAAATTAGCCAAAAACCATTTCCCCGATTCGGTGGAAGATCTGGTATCCGTGCCCCTGGCCCATGATTCACCCGCGGAAATCGCTCAAAAAGAGATCAAAGACTGGATTACCGGTGAGACAGAAGCCATTCCCGGCAAAACCATGCCCGGAATGAAGTTGGTGAGCCGGGATTATAAAAATGTCTACAATCAATTCATCTCCTACGGACCTAATATTCCAAAAAATGGATTGGGTGCCCACGGAACCGGTTACCAGGTAAAAGACGAATATGAAAGGTTGAAGGACGAATACCCGGTGGAATCGTGGGGTGAAAAATCGTTTCCATCCCTAAAGGAAGCCAAAGATGTAGCCAATGCGATCCTGACCCTGGCTACTGTTACTAATGGAGAATTGGCCTATCGTTCCTACAAAAATATGGAAGAAAAAACGGGCCTTGTTCTGGCAGATCTGGCAGAGAAAAACCGCGGCGCCCGGGTCACGTTTGATGACCTTTGTGCCCAGCCGAAACGATTATTGAACAGTCCCATGTGGTCGGGTCTGATGGAAGATGGACGGGCCTATTCACCTTTTACGTATAACGTGGAGCGCCTGGTGCCATGGCGCACCTTAACCGGACGCCAACAGTTTTACCTGGACCATCCCGGTTATATTCAGTTCGGGGAACATTTGCCAACCTATAAGCCCAAGCCGACGCCAACCCAATATGCAGAATTGACCGTAAGCGAAAATGAGCATCCGGCCAAAGTGTTCAACTATCTAACCCCCCACGGAAAATGGCATATCCATTCCACCTATGGGGATAACCACCGGATGTCCACTTTGAGTCGTGGGGTTGAACCCTTCTGGATCAATGATAAAGATGCGGAGGAACTGGGTATCGTGGATAACGATTGGGTGGAAGTGTATAATGATAACGGTGTGGTGGTGACACGGGCAAATGTGAGCGCACGTATACCCAGTGGTATCGTGATTATTTATCATGCCACCGAACGCACCTTGTCTGTACCTAAATCTCCTTTGCGTGGCAATAAGCGGGCCGGTATGAATAACAGTTTGACCCGAGCGCGACTGAAGCCCAACCTGATGGTAGGTGGTTACGGTCAGTTTACTTATCACTTCAATTATTGGGGTCCAACCGGATCAAACCGTGACACCTTTATCATGGTGCGAAAACTACCCATCTTGAATTGGTGAGTCAAAATGGCTGCAAAAGCATAAAATTCAACCATTTTAATTATGCGGTGGCTGCAATACCTGTAAAAGATCCTTTCGTTACTTTTACGCTTTTTGCGGCAACATAACAAACGGGAATCGAATGGATATCAGAAGTCAAATTTCAATGGTATTTCACCTGGATAAATGTATCGGGTGCCACACCTGCAGCATTGCGTGCAAAAATATTTGGACCGATAGGAAAGGGACAGAATACATGTGGTGGAACAATGTAGAGACCAAACCGGGCACCGGTTTCCCTACCCGCTGGGAAGACCAGGATAAATACAAGGGGGGATGGGAACTTTCAAATGGAGAACTAAAACTACGGTCCACATCCAAGGCCAAAACAGTTGCCAACATTTTTCATAATCCCAATATGCCCACCATAGATGACTATTATGAACCTTGGTCCTATAAATATAAAGATTTGTTTGATGCGCCGGAATCAGATGATCAACCCACGGCTAAACCGGTATCCATGGTTACGGGCGAATATATGGATATTGAAGCAGGTCCCAACTGGGATGACGATTTGTCCGGCTCACCGATTTATGCCGAAAATGATATCAATTTAGATGGTCTCACCGAAGAACAAAGAGACCAGCTGTTTGCCATCGAACGGTTGATGATGTTCTATTTTCCGAGGATTTGCAATCATTGCGTTAATCCGTCATGTGTAGCCTCCTGTCCATCTGGGGCCTTATACAAAAGAGGAGAAGACGGTATAGTCCTGCTAGATCAGGAGCGTTGCCGGGCTTGGCGCGCCTGCATCTCCGCTTGTCCATATAAGAAAACCTACTATAACTGGTATACCGGGAAGTCCGAAAAGTGCATTCTTTGTTTTCCACGGGTGGAAACAGGCCAGGCTCCGGCCTGTTTTCATTCCTGCGTAGGACGGATCCGTTATTTAGGGGTCCTCCTCTATGATGCGGAAAAGATCGAAGCAACGGCCAAGCGCCCGGACCATGAGTTGGTTGACGCTCAGCGCGACATGATCTTAGATCCTTTTGACGAACATGTCATTCGGGAAGCAAAAAAGAATGGAATTGCCGATTCTACCATCAGGGCTGCCCAGGAATCTCCAGTGTATAAATTTGTGAAAGAGTGGGGTATTGCCTTACCGCCTCATGTGGAATACCGCACCTTGCCAATGCTATTTTATGTGCCGCCCATGCTCCCGGTAATGTCCGCCCAGGAAGGGGACTCTGTCCGCAATATCAATGATGAATATTTTCCCAATTTTGACAAAGCCCGCGCACCCATTAAATATTTGGCTTCCATGTTCGGCGGGGGGAACGAAAGTCATCTTCGGTATGTCCTAAAAAAGCAGTCAGCCATTCGGGCCTATCGCCGGGCAGTGACGGTTGGTGATATTGATCTTTTAGAAGCGGAAAAGGCACTTATGGAAGCGGACTGCAATCCGGCTGAAGCAGATAACATTTATAAACTGACATCGCTCTGCACTTTTGATGACCGATTTGTCATTCCCCCGGCCCACAGGGAAGAAGCCATCGAAATGATGAAAGACCCATTGGAGCATAAGCAAAATGTCGGATTTGGATTTAGAGATGCGCCAGCGAGGGGGATGTAATGACAGTTCAATTTCATGAGCTTATTCCTATGGTGACCTATCCTAATCAAGAGATTATTGCAACTTTAAAGCGATTTCCCAAAAATGGCTCTGTGGCTCTGAACCAATATTTGGATTTTATTGCAGAAACGAATCTCACCGAGCTCCAGGAAAAATTCACGCAAACATTTGATATGAATCCTGACACCTGCCTGGATCTGGGTTGGCATCTCTATGGCGAAGCCTATGAACGGGGTGCCTTCATGCTTAAGATCCGAGAATTACTCCGGGAGCAGGGCATAGCGGAATCATCTGAATTGCCGGATCATTTGACACATGTTTTGGCAGTCCTGGATGGATTGTGTGAAGCGGATTGTTATGAATTTGTCAAAAAATATATTCAGCCTGTGCTCGCTAAAATTTTGGATGGATTCAAGGATTCAGATAATTCGTACAAAGATGCTATCCAGTTTATGGATGGACTATTTAAAGAATATTTTGGTGACAAAAACGGAGATGCTTGATGAATCAATTTAAACCAATACTTGACACATTTTTCTTCGCCATGTTTCCTTATGTGACGATTTTCACTTTCTTTCTGGTCACGATTCAACGGTATCGGTCGAAGGCCTTCACCTATTCCAGTTTATCATCACAGTTTCTTGAAAACAGACAGCATTTTTGGGGGTTGGTTCCCTTTCACTACGGGATTATATCTGTCCTGATAGCACATTTTGTCTGGTTTCTCGTTCCCGAAACAATACTCTGGTGGAATAGCGTCCCGGCCCGCCTGTATGTGATGGAAGTGTGCATGTTCATTTTCGGGCTCATGACCTTCATTGGATTGGTGAATATCATCATACGTCGCAGGACAAACAGCATGGCACGATTCGTCACATCAAGGGCGGATTGGTGGGTGTTAGCCTTTCTTGTAATTCAGGTCATTACTGGACTTTACACCGCCTATTTCTATCGTTGGGGATCCAGTTGGTACGCCGCTTCCATCGTGCCCTACTTAAGGTCTGTGATAAAACTTAGCCCAGACCTGACCTTTATTACTGCCATGCCTTTCATGGTGAAATTACATATTGTTAGCGCTTATTCAATCATTTTGTTATTTCCATTCACAAGGCTGGTCCATGCCCTGGTTGTGCCCAATCCATACTTATGGCGCAAGACTCAGGTGGTGCGCTGGAATTGGAATCGGAAAAAGATCAGGACACCATACATGAATTCATAAATCATCATAAAACTTAAAGGATTTAAATCAATGGCTACCAACAGCAATAAAAGGCAAGTACCTGAACTGCTCGATTTTGGGAAAGAGCGTATTCGTGTTTTGCATTTTACGTGGATTGCGTTTTTTATCACATTTTATGTCTGGTTTAATATGGCGCCTCTGGCTACAACCATGCTCAAAAATGTGAGTTGGTTAACCCGCGAACATTTAAAAGTACTGGCTATTTCAAACGTAGCCCTAACCATTCCGGCCCGTATCATTATTGGTGCGTTGATCGACCGTTATGGGCCGAGAATCGTCTTCTCCGGGTTAATGGTAGTGATGGCCCTCCCGGCTTGGCTGTTCGCCTTCGGAAATTCATTTACCCAACTGCTGATTTCCAGGCTTGTGTTGGGCTCCATTGGGGCTGGGTTCGTCGTCGGTATTAAGATGGTAGCCAACTGGTTTCCGCCTAAAATGATCGGTCGCGCCGAAGGCTTTTATGCCGGTTGGGGGAATTTTGGGTCTGCCTGGGCCGCCATGACGTTGCCATGGGTTGCACTGCACTTTTTTCAAAATCAACTGGGTTTGGATGGGAATGCGTGGCGGTATGCCCTGGCAGTAAACGCTGGTGTATCCTTTGTGTATGGTATTATGTATTTCTTCCTGGTGAAGGATCATCCCGATCATAAACCGGTGGCCAAGACTAAAAAAACTGAACCTATGATGGTGACATCCTGGGGTGACCTGGCGCAGTACTTAGTCTGGTCTTTTCCGCTGGTGGGTGCCATGGGTGTATTGGCTTGGCGTATCGGGAATGTGAAAGCGAATGGCGTACCCCTAATCTCTGGCGATATTCTCAACATAGTATATGGCATTCTAATCATGGTATTTATCGGCCATGTCGTCAAAACATTACAGGTCAACTTGCCCTATTTGAAAAAGGGTGTACCGGAAGATGAAAAATATCATTGGTCGAGCGTTGCGGCGCTGAACAGTACCTATTTTGCAAACTTTGGCTCGGAATTAGCCGTGGTTTCCATGTTGCCAATGTTCTTTGAAACAACATTTTCCAAATTAACGGGCGGTGACGGGAATTACATCATGACTGCCACTTTAGCAGGTGTGATTGCGTCATCATTTGCCTTTGTCAATCTATTTGCCCGTCCCCTGGGTGGTCTTTTATCCGATACCATGAAAAACCGGAAAAAAACTATGCTCATTTATATGATTGGAATTGCCTTTGGTTTTCTGGGGATGGCGTACATCGGCGCGTGGGGTCCTATGGTGGATGGTGTTCAAACTGTTGTTCCCATGTTTGATGGGATTGGCTGGTTAATAACAGCCATTGGAATCACCATTTTCGCGTCCATTTTTGTCCAAGGAGCAGAAGGGGCGACGTTTGCGGTGATTCCTATGATCAATAAAAAAATGACCGGCCAGATAGCTGGAATGGCGGGCGCTTACGGCAATGTTGGTGCAGTGATTTATTTAGTGATTTATTCCCTGGTAGATGCAAAAACATTTTTCTTAATCATTTCCGCCGGGGCTTTTTTGAGTTTTCTGTATTGCTGGATTTTTCTGGAAGAACCCCAGGGCTCATTTGCTGAAGAATAACAAAATATTGGAAGGATTTTATTAAAATGTCGAAAGTCGATCTCCAAAGATGGGAAGTGGAAAACCGGGAATTCTGGGAATCCACTGGACAACATATTGCTTCTCGAAATTTGTTGATTTCGATTCCCAGTTTACTGGTAGGGTTTGCTGTATGGCTCATGTGGGGTATTATCACTGTTCAGATGAAAAACCTGGGATTTCCATTCTCCCAGAGTGATTTATTCACCCTGACGGCCATCGCTGGATTAACCGGGGCAACTCTACGAATTCCCAGTTCATTTTTTATTCGGTTGGCTGGGGGCCGCAATACGATCTTTTTCACCACTGCACTGCTGATGATCCCATCGGCCGGGTCCGCTATTTTCCTCCAGGATAAATCGACACCCTTATGGGTATTCCAGATATTGGCGTTTCTTTCAGGATTTGGCGGCGGCAATTTCGCATCATCCATGAGCAATATCAGCTTTTTCTTTCCCAAGCGCATGCAAGGATATGCCTTGGGAATGAACGCCGGCTTGGGAAATTTTGGTGTGACAACCATGCAGATTTTGGTGCCACTGGTTATGACCTTTCCAATGCTGGGGGCCTTGAGCGGTGATGGGATGATCTTATCGGCCAATAGTGGAACAATATTTAAACGAATTTTGGCCGGAGCTGAAACCTGGCTTGCCAATGCGGGGTGGGTGTGGATGCTGTGGCTGATCCCGCTCGCTTATTTTGGCTGGACCAGAATGAATAACATTAAAACCAAAGCTGTCACACCGGCCTTAAAAAGTCCTTTAACATCCTTCGGACGAATTTCTTGGTTATTGTTTATAGGATTTGCAACAGCTGCGATTGGTTTATATTTCATTTTAGCATTTAAAACACTTACCTGGGTGAAGTGGATTGTATTACCCATGGTTATTGGGACAACCATTCTCCTGATGAAAACGCTGTCACCCGTTGAGATCAAGAAGAACCTGGAACGGCAATTCAAAATTTTTGAAAATAAGCATACCTGGGTCATGACCATCATTTATACCATGACCTTTGGTTCTTTTATCGGCTTTTCGGCAGCAGTGGGACTTTCCATTAAATTCATTTTTGGTGTGAAACACGTCATGGTGGAGGGGATGATGACCCATTCGTTGCCGAACCCTGACGGACCATCTACCTTCATGTTTGCCTGGGTGGGGGCCTTCATCGGGGCCCTGATTCGTCCCGTCGGTGGAAAAATTTCCGATAAGGTAGGGGGTGCAATTGTCACCCAAATTATATCCATCTTAATGGTTGTCTCTGCCATCGGGGTTGGCTATTACGCAAAACTGGCTTACCAATCCGCAACACCGCAGGATTATTTCATTCCATTTTTTATCCTGCTGGTGATTTTGTTTACCGCCACGGGTATTGGCAACGGTTCCACATTCAGAACCATTTCCATGGTATTTAATGAAGAGCAGGCCGGACCCGTCCTGGGATGGACTTCCGCAGTGGCCGCTTATGGTGCATTTCTGATCCCAAAAGTAATCGGAGAACAAATGAAAGCCACTACACCCGAATATGCTATGTATGGCTTTGCCATTTTTTATGCACTGTGTGCTGTGCTGAACTGGTGGTATTACCTGGGTCCCAAAGCTGAATATAAAAACCCATAATCGGCAGGAGTGGATATTTATAATGACAGAAAATCAAACTATTGGGGACATTGTCTCAAAGGATATCCGGACAGCCTCGGTATTTAAAAAGTATGGGTTGGACTTTTGCTGTGGCGGTGGGAAAAAACTAATAACAGTCTGCGAAGAGAAAGGGGTAAACCTGCCAGATCTATTGACTGATTTAGAATTCGTCACGCACAATTCAAATACTACCATGGATTATAGGGGAATGCCTTTGGATGACCTGGTCGATTACATCTTTGACAAACATCACCAATATATTTATGAATTCGGACCCATTACTGCCGAGTTTGTCAACAAGGTCGCCCGTGTTCACGGGGAGCGCAACCCGGAAACGGTAGAAATTGCTAAAGTATTCAATCAACTTCTGGCGGAACTTCACCACCATATGATGAAAGAAGAACAGGTCTTATTCCCTTATATTAAAAACCTGATGAAAATGGACAAGGGAGAAGAAGGTATCTTTATCACCCGTCAATTCGTTTCTTACCCTATTCGTGTCATGGGAATAGAACATGAAAATGCGGGGTCTATTCTAAGAAAACTCAAAGAATTGAGCGATAACTATGAACCCCCGGTTAATGCCTGCAATACCTATCGTGCCGCTTATGCTAACCTGAATGACATGGAAAATGATATTCATTTGCACATTCATTTAGAGAATAATATTCTCTTCCCAAAAACCATTTCACTGGAAAGCAAGATTATTGGGTAAACCTTTCATGGACAAACTTCTCAATAAACAGTTTTCTTACATGATTGGCATTATAGGGGTGATTGGTTTGGTATTGTCATTTAAAAACGCAAATTTTCATTTGCCGGGTAACCATCAGGGGTATCAGCCGGAGCAGCCCATAGCCTTTTCGCATCTGCTCCATGCCGGGGAGATGGATATTGCCTGCCAGTATTGTCACTTTGGAGGGGCGGACAGTAAGCACGCCGGTATTCCCCCAGCGGCGGTGTGCATGAATTGCCACAAATTTGTAAACAATACCATTAATGAAACACGCCTCGCTGATCAGGCAGGAAGAAAAACAGTCTTGAATCCTGAGATAGAAAAAATATATAAATCTCTGGGACTTGGCCTGGATGGTAAACAGAATGACGCGCAAAAACCGACGGAATGGATCAAAGTACACAATGTGCCGGATTTTGTATACTTCAGCCACAAACCCCACATTAACGCGGGGGTGGACTGTGCCAATTGTCACGGGGATGTTCAAACCATGACGCGGGTAAAACAGGTCGAAGATCTATCCATGGGTTGGTGCCTGGACTGCCACCGCCAAGACCACAAATCATTCCAACAACCGCCAAAAAAGACTGACCAGTTGCAAGACTGCTCAGCCTGTCATTATTAAAAAGTTTATGTCAGACTCAACACGAAAATATTATACGAACTATGAAGATCATCTCGGTGTGCCAGGGGATACTGTCCCGGAATTGCCGTCTGATGAAGATGTAAAAAGAACCCCAGATGTGACGCGCCGGAGTTTTTTGAGAATCACCGGATTTTCTTTTGCCGCTTTAATGACGGCCTGCAGCAAAACACCGGTCCAAAAAGCCATACCGTTTTTGATCCAGCCTGAAGAAGTATTGCCGGGAAAAGCGACTTGGTATGCGTCCACCAGTTTTGCCTGTGATGCGGGATGTAGCGTTCATGTGAAAAACCGGGATGGGCGGCCCATCAAGCTGGAAGGAAACCCCAATCATCCCATCACCCAGGGTGGATTATGTGCCCAATGCCAGGCCAGCCTGCTGGAGCTTTATGATTCAAAAAGAATCTTCTACCCCTATTTATCCGGTGAAAAGTCAACCTGGGAATCGGTGGATAAGCATGTGGTCAAAATTCTGCGGAAAATCAGGGATAATAGAAAAGAAATTATCCTGCTCTCAGGGACTGTCACCAGTCCGTCCATTCGGCAAACAATAAAAAAATTCAAAAAGAAGTTTAAGACCTTCTCTCATGTTCAGATGGATGAATATTCCTATTCATCCATTCTGGATGCCCATGAGAAAAATTATGGTCAGCGAATTTTACCCAGATACCGATTTGATAAAGCGGACCTGATTGTCAGTATCGATGCGGATTTTCTGGGGACCTGGATTTCACCGGTTCAATTCACAAAGGATTTTCGGAAAAACAGGAATTTAGAGGCGAAACATATTTCAAAACTGATCCAGGTTGAATCACGGATGTCCATCACCGGGGCGAAGGCTGATGAACGGATCGTCCTGGCACCATCGGAAATAGGTACTTTTATCCAGGACCTGGAAGCCTTCATTCATGGGCAAAAAGGCGCAGACCCAAAGGCCGGGAAACTGGCAATGTTGCTAAAGCGCCACAAGGGAAAATCACTGGTTGTTTCCGGGGTTAATGACCTTCGGGTACAGTTGCTGGTCAATCGAATTAATCATACCTTGGGTAATGTAAACCGGACCTTGAATATAAAACGGCCAAGTAAACAGTTTGCAGGGTCTGATGCCGATGTACAGTTACTCTTAGATAAAATGCGGCAAGGGCAGGTTGGAGGGATCCTCATCGCAGATGTCAACCCGGTATATGCATTACCCAATGGAGAAGAATTTGCAGCTCTCCTGAATTCGCTAGACCTGGTTGTGTCCTTTTCGGACAGGATGAACGAGACTACGGATCACTGCACTGTAATCGCGCCGGGGCTTCATGACCTGGAATCCTGGAATGACAGTGAGCAGGTATCAGGACTCTTATCCATGACTCAGCCGGTCCTACATCCATTTGGAAAAAATCGATCTGTCCGGAAATCCCTTTCTACCTGGATCGGGAATCAAGCCGATGAGCGGGACCTGGTCCGCAATTACTGGAAGAAAGTATTCACCGCCCGGGTAAAAGGAGGTAAGACATTCGCCCGCTTTTGGAATGAATTAGTCCATGACGGTTTTACCCGAATTACCCACGAAACCATTCGATTGAAGACCTTTAGAGACCAAAAACCGCGTATTTCAATACCAAAGGTTGCCGGGTTAGAATTGGTCCTTTATCCAACATCTCAAATGGGATTCGGGCGTCATGCGGAGAACCCTTGGCTGCAGGAATTGCCAGACCCGATTTCAAAAGTGACTTGGGATAATACGGCGTCAATTGCACCCAAAACGGCAGAAGAATTGGGACTTAAAAAAGGCGATGTCATTGAAATTACGTCCAATGGAAATTCGGCCAAATTACCCGTGTTCCTCCAGCCGGGGCAGCGGCAAAATACAATCGCCATTGCCCTTGGTTATGGGCGAAAAGGAACGGAACGGTTCCATGAAATCGGACCAGACTGGTTGGAGAAAAAACCGACCGTCCAAAAAGGTGAAACCGTGGGCGCTAATGTATCGCCCTTCATTCAATTTGATGATTTTTTCAAATATGCGGGAATCCGGGCTGCCATTAAAAAAACAGGTGAAACCTGGGATCTGGCGATGACCCAGACCTATAACACCATGGCCAATCCTGAGAATACGGCTCCGGTCATCATGCCGGTGCGCCCGTTCGTCCAGGAAACATCTTTCGATGAATATAAAAAAGACCCGGCTGCCGGTAGCCATCATGGCCACCCGGTCACCACGTTGTGGGAAGAAGACCATAAATATGAAGGGCATCACTGGGGGATAGCTTTTGATTTGTCGGCCTGTACGGGCTGCTCAGCATGTGTTATTGGATGCCAGGTTGAAAACAATGTGCCGGTGGTGGGAAAGGATGAAGTCCTGCGAAAACGGGATATGCATTGGCTCCGGCTGGACCGGTATTATTCAGGTGAAGATGAAGATGTGGATGTATCCTTCCAAGCCATGATGTGTCAGCATTGTGACAATGCGCCCTGCGAACCGGTTTGTCCGGTTTTGGCGACGGTGCATAGCTCCGAAGGGCTAAACCAACAGGTGTACAACCGCTGCGTGGGAACGCGGTTTTGCGCCAACAACTGTCCCTATAAAGTCCGCCGTTTCAATTGGTTTGACTATGCCCACGATGATGTGATGGAAAATATGGTTCTGAACCCGGATGTGACCGTTCGATCCCGGGGCGTCATGGAAAAATGCTCCCTGTGTGTCCAACGGATCCAGGAAGCCAAATTCGAGGCCAAACGATTGGGGGTGCCATTAAAAGATGGGGACATCAAATTGGCCTGTGAACAATCCTGTCCTGCAGATGCCGTCGTGTTTGGCGATTTAAATGATCCTGACAGCCGGATTTCAAAATTGACCAAAGAAGCGAGACATTACCGCGTGTTGGAAGAATTAAATGTTTTGCCCTCAGTCGGGTACTTAACCCACGTGAGAAATCGCGAATCCAATACAGAAAAAGGTGACCATCATGGCTGAACAACAAGCCAGTATTCGCGAATCGCAAATCCACGGAGATAAAAACCATACCGATGTCACCAATGATGTCTGCCACATCATGGAACGGAAACCCACCTGGCTCTGGTGGCTTGGATTTACCTTGGCGATGAGTGCTTTGACACTGGGTTTTGTGTCGGTTTCTTACCAGATTATGACCGGGGTTGGTACCTGGGGTCTCAACAAAACCGTCGGTTGGGCCTTTGATATTACCAATTTTGTATTTTGGGTAGGTATCGGTCATGCCGGAACATTGATCTCGGCTATTTTGTTTTTATTCCGGCAAAAATGGCGAACATCCATCAACCGATCCGCGGAAGCCATGACTATTTTTGCCGTCATTTGTGCAGGCATTTTTCCTATCATTCACATGGGGCGTCCCTGGTTGGCTTACTGGGTGTTCCCATATCCAAACGCCAGAGGACCCCTGTGGATTAATTTTCGCTCACCTTTGGCCTGGGACGTTTTTGCCATCGGTACCTATTTAACCATTTCCGCTGTATTTTGGTATTTCGGGTTGGTCCCTGATCTGGCCACCGTTCGGGACCGTGCAAAAAATAAAATAAAGAAATTCTTTTTCAGTGTACTGAGCTTGGGTTGGAATGGCAGTTACCGGGTGTGGCACCGCTATGAAACAGTGTATGGATTATTAGCCGGGCTGGCCACCCCTTTGGTTGTTTCCGTCCACACTGTAGTGAGTTTTGACTTTGCCACATCATCCATTCCCGGTTGGCACACCACCACATTTCCGCCTTATTTTGTTGCAGGAGCTGTTTTCAGTGGTTTTGCCATGGTGCTCACGCTGATGATCCTTGCCAGGAAAACGCTTCGCCTTGAAGAATATATTACACTGAATCATATCGAGAATATGACCAAGGTGATAATTGTTACGGGTGGGGTTGTTACCTTGTCCTATGCCACCGAATTTTTTATCGCCTGGTATTCCGGAAACGGGTTTGAGCAGTTTGTCTTTTTAAACCGGGCATTGGGGCCCTTCGCTTGGGCGTATTGGATAATGGTGGGTTGTAATCTGATAACGCCGCAGTTTTTCTGGTTCCGTTCTATTCGCCGGAATGTGGTTCTTGTATTCATCTTGTCTATTTTTGTGAATATTGGGATGTGGTTCGAGCGGTTCGTCATTATTGTGACGTCGCTTCACCGTGATTTTCTCCCATCTTCCTGGAGTATGTATGCGCCCACATGGGTGGAAATAGGCACGTTGGTGGGAAGTTTCGGACTCTTTTTTACACTTTTTTTACTCTTTATCCGAACCATGCCTATGATCTCCATGGGCGAAGTGAAATCCGTCCTGCATTATCGCGGCAATGGAGAAAAATCATGAAGGAAAAAGTTTTAGTTGCAGAATTCAGAAACGAATTCGACCTCATCGATTCAGTAAAGGCTGTGCAGGATGCGGGGTTTGAAATCGTGGATGCTTACACCCCATTTGCCGTCCACGGTTTGGACAAAGCAATGGGATTAAAAAAATCACGGTTAAACCAAATTTGCTTCCTATTCGCTTTTCTCGGGCTTTCAATCGGCGTGTTGGGGCAGTACTGGGTTTCGGCTGTGAACTGGCCCATCAACATTGGTGGCCGGCCTTGGAATTCCCTGCCCGCATTTATGCCTGTGGCATTTGAAGTAATGGTTCTTTTCGCCGGGTTGGGAACGGTGTTCAGTTTCTTCGCATGGCGAAAAGTAAAATATGGGAAAAAAGAGTTGCAGCCTCATTCGCGCGCAACCAATGACAGGTTTTATGTGGTTATGAAACAGGGGCAGCAGCGGAAATCTTCTTCCGCTGTCGCAGAAATTGTTCAAACCCATAATGGCGAAATGGTGGATGAATAATATGAAAATGAAAACTATCATTTATTTTGTGGTGGCCATCTTGGGGCTTTACGGTGTGGGGCACTCTATTTCTTCCGATAAACGGGAGCCGAATACTGAATTCATCCCGGAAATGGTGCATTCAATCGCTTATGATGCCTATTCACCAAATCCGAATTATGCCGACGGAAAAACATTGCAAACACCGCCGGAAGGAACCATTGCCTTGGGTTTCATGCCCGAATATCCGGACGGAGAACTTACCCGGGAAAAGGCAGGAGAAGTGTTGATGAGCCCGTTTGATTCAAAGACGGTTGATATGGTACGCGGAGCAAAAGTTTATGCCACATTTTGCCAAACCTGTCACGGATTGAGTGGCGACGGCGATGGCCCTGTTACGAAACGAGGGGTTCCACCACCGCCCTCCCTGAAAACAGAAAAAGTCCGGAAAATGCCGGATGGGGACATTTATTATTTAATCTCCCATGGTGTAGGAAATATGCCACCCTACAACGTGCAAATAAAACGGAACGACCGGTGGCTCGTGACCCATTTTATTAAAACCATGAAATAGAAATAATGCAAAAAATTTTTGAAATTGAACCATCCTTATTGAACAAAATGAGCTTGGCCACGGCCATTGGGTTGCTCACCGTTATTTTGGGTATATTGTTAACGGAACGGATCTGGCCAAACATTTTGCTGGCGGCCTATTACATCACCGGGATTGGAGTGGCCGGGATGCTGTTCGTGGCGATCCATTATGTGAGCAATGCCGGGTGGGGGGTAGCGATTCGCCGTATTCCGGAAGCGATGTTTTCGGCCATTCCGATTGGCTTTTTGATCATGATTTTAGTTTTGTTTGGCGCCCATCATTTGTACGAGTGGACCCATGTGGAAGTTATGGCCCACGATCCGATTCTCCAGGGTAAACAGTCGTGGTTAAATTTGACTGGTTTTATCCTCCGGGTACCCATCTATTATGGCATCTGGTATCTTCTAGGGAAACCCATCTTGAACCATTCCAGAAGACAGGATGAAACTGGTGATCCTATCCATACAAAAAAAAGTGTACGGTGGGCGGCGGCCTGGCTCTATATAGGTGGAATAGCGTTTGTGATTTCCAGTTTCGATTGGATTATGTCACTGGAACCCCATTGGTACAGCACTATTTTTGGGTTTTATAATTTTGCTGGGATGTTTAATGCGGGGCTGGCCTTTATGATTATCCTGCTGATTTATCTCCGCCGATTAAGTTTTCTTACTAAACTTAAAAAAGATCATTTGCACGAACTGGGCCGGTATTTATTTGCCTTCACCACATTCTGGATCTATATCTGGTTCTCCCAGCATATGCTGATCTGGTATGCCAATATTCCGGAAGAGACAGGATATTACTTAAAACGACATTTTGGCGGTTTTGGAGTTTTGGCCGTATTGAACATTTTGGCAAACTGGCTGATACCATTCACGATATTATTGTTTAGAAAAACAAAACGGGCAGAAAAGCCATTGTTGATTGCTTCGGCCATTATCCTGGTTGGTCATTGGCTCGATTTATACCTGATGATTTTCCCGCCTCTGGTGGGGGATGTTCCGATAATTGGATTAATGGAAATCGGTGTGGCCATCGGGATTCTCGGTATAGCATTCTGGGTGGTGCTTCATCAGCTTTCCAAATGGGACCTGGTGCCCCAAAAAGATCCATATCTACAAGAAAGTTTGAATTTGCATACATAACTAAAACGGAGGATTTACCATGAAAAACAAAAAAATAAACCAATTGATCATAGGAGCAATATTAATCATGTCATTTGGATTTAGTCAGGAATGGACATTCGGATCGGAAGTCCGTTACCGTCATGAAGCGATCAATAAGGATTTTTCGGACACCTCCGGTTTTAATTCTCTGAATTACCAGAGAACACGATTCCAGGCACAATACGAGAAAAAAAAGGCAAGAATTTTTCTTCAGTTACAGGATTCCCGAATTATGGGTACCGAGTCAAACACGCTCACAGACGGTTCCGCCGACGCGTTAGATATGCACCAGGCCTACTTTCTCCTGTCTAATGAGGGTACCTTCCAACTGAAAGTTGGCCGGTATGAAGTGAATTATGGTTCACAGCGGATTTTGGGCGCCGTCGGTTGGCATAATATTGGTCGAAGTTTTGATGGTATTACCCTGTCACACCAATTAACCAATGGAACATCGGTTGATTTTTTCAATCTGAAACTGGTTGAAAATTATCCCAATAGCGGACGAGATAAAGATGATCAAAATTTAAGAGGATTCAATGTTCGGTTCAGCGACAGGTTACCGTTTTTAAAAGAAGGACTGTTTGTCCAGGATAATAACCGGATGACGACACTATTCACACTAAAAAAGGAAATGAAACGCTTTCAACTTTCTGGTGAAATAGGCTATCAAACCGGTAAAATGGATACCCGGAGTTTATCCGCATGGCTACTTTCACTCAAAGGCTCTTACACAATTAATTCTGTTACCTTTCACACGGGAATTGACGCCTTGAGCGGCGATGATACCGCAACTGCCGCAGACGAATCTTTCAATACGCTGTTTGCTACCAATCACAAGTTTTATGGGCATATGGATTATTTCTTAAATCTTCCTGTTCATACAAAAGGATTGGGGCTCCTGGATTTTTATGTTCAGTCTACGACGAAAATCCTGGGCTGGAATGTGAATACAATAGTGCACCATTTTCGCTCTCAGCAGGAAAATAGTGCGGGCCTAAACACTTTTGGAACGGAAATCGATAATAATATTAGTTTCCCAATATTCCAAAGCGCCAAAGCTATCTTCGGGCATTCCTTATTTTTTCCAGGAGATATAATGGCCCCAAAAGGTGATCCGGCTCAATGGTATTATGTGACGGCTTCAATAAAAATTTAAAAAAGGATAAAAAGGTCTTAAGATATTTAAGTATAATTTTATATTTTCTGTCCCCCTATTAGGAGTAAATATGGAACGAATGAAGAAATGGTTGCCTGGTATATGGTTTCTTGATCCCCCCAAAGATGTTTCTTTGGACGGATACAGGATAGATAACGTGATCCAATATACGGATTTTGTGATTACCCTTTATTTTTGCATCGTGGTGGCGGCCCTTATTTATTTTATTTGGCGTTATAATTCACGAAAGAATCCAAAGGCAACCTATGATCATGGGAATACAAGAAAGCACCTTTACTTAACAGTTGCCATGGGGTTGGTGGTGTTTTTCTCAATTGATTCGGTGATTGAATCCATGTCCTTTCGGGATTTAAAAGAGGCCTTCTGGAATTTTCCCAAAGGAAAAAATGTCCTGCGCGTCGAGGTAATGCCCCAACAATTTGCCTGGAATTTTCGCTATGCTGGCAAGGATGCTCAATTTGGAACCGATGATGATATCGTACCCGCACAGAATAACCTGCATATTCCGGTGAATACACCGGTGGTTGTTCAACTGACAACCTATGATGTGATACATTCCTTTTACCTGCCAAACTTCAGGGTCAAGCAGGATGCAACACCCGGGATGGTTACCGCTTTATGGTTCCAGGCTCAAGAAACCGGAGAATTTGAAATCGCTTGTGCGGAGTTGTGCGGCAATGGTCACTACCGGATGAAAGGATATCTAAAAGTGCAAACCCAGGAAAATTTTAATGAATGGCTAGCCTCCCAGGAGACGGAAGTGTCTGAAGATGATTGGGATGATTGGGGAGAAGAAGAAGTAGAAGGCGTACCGTCAAAATGGGGTTGGCCCTGGAAGGAATTAAAATGAGCGAAAAACAGTCATTTTGGAAAACACATATTTTCTCCCTTGACCATAAAACAATCGGGAAGCAGTATTTGTTCTTAGGCATATTTTTTCTGTTGTTTGGCGGGTTCCAAGCCATGCTGATTCGTTGGCAACTGGCATACCCGGAAACAGAAGTGCCTTGGTGGTCACTCGGATTTTTGTTTAAGGGATCGGGTGGTATTATTGATCCGGACGTCTATAATCAACTGTTTACCATGCACGGAACTATTATGATATTCTGGGCCATTACGCCCATTTTAATCGGCGCCTTTGGGAATTTTATCATTCCCCTCCAAATTGGGGCCCGTGATATGGCCTTTCCCACGTTAAACATGCTGTCCTTCTGGACAATGTTTCTGGCGAGTATTATTTTAATCATATCGTATTTTTTGCCAGACGGTACGGCTGCCGGGGGGTGGACTTCATACCCGCCCCTGAGCTTAAAGGAAGGCGGCATCGCAGGGGAAGGACAAACCTTTTGGACGCTGGCCTTAGTTTTTGCCGGTACCTCCTCCATGATGGGCGCGATCAATTATATGATTACGGTTATCCGCATGCGGGCGCCCGGCATGACCTATTTTAAAATGCCCTTATCCGTCTGGGGCCTTTGGTTGACATCGATTTTGAATGCCATTTTTGTACCTGTCATTGCAGCCGGTTTGATTATGTTGGTATTAGATCGGTTGCTTGGCACACAATTCTTCCTGGCCGGACGATTGGCGGCTGGGGGTGGGGGAGACCCGCTCTTGTATCAACACGTATTTTGGATATTCGGCCATCCGGAAGTCTATATTCTGATCCTGCCGGTATGGGGAATTGTATCTGAATTACTTTCGGTATTTGCCCGTAAACCCGCCTTTGGCTATAAGGTAACGGCAATTTGTATGGGGACGATTGTCGTCTTGAGTTCCGTTGTCTGGGGACATCACATGTACACAACCGGTATGAGTCCATTATTGGGTAAGTCGTTCATGTTTTTAACGCTCCTCATCAGTATTCCTTCGTCCATTTTCTTTTTTAACTGGTTGCTGACCTTGTGGCGAGGTTCCCTCCATTTTGATACACCGATGTTGTATACCATGGCGGTGATTTGGGTGTTTGCGATTGGTGGATTAACCGGTCTTTATAACGCCACTGTTACAGCAGATATTTATCTACATGATACCATGTTCGTGGTGGGGCATTTTCACTATACGATGGCTGCCTCCGTATTGTTTGGCGGGTTTGCTGCCATCGCGTACTGGTTCCCGAAAATGTTTGGACGAATGATGAGTTCACGGTTGAATAAGGTTCACTTTTGGGGGACCTTCATCACCCTCAATCTGGTCTTCTTTAATATGATGGTCCTCGGGTATGCCGGCCATCATCGAAGAATATACAATCCAAATGAGTATGAATTCCTGCAGCCGTTGATGGACTTAAATGTGTTTATAACCATTGCGGCATTTTTTATGGGTGCCTTTCAAATCCTGTATCTATTCAACTTTGTCTGGTCAATTTTTAAAGGAAAAGTGGCGGAAACAAACCCCTGGAAAGCCAATACACTGGAATGGACCGTGGCTTACCCCGTGCCCCATGGCAACTTTGATGAAATACCCCATGTTTACAATGGTCCCCATGAATACAACAATCCCAGGGTAAAAGATCAGGATTGGGTTCCTCAATCAGTTCAAATTGAGGGTTCTTCATGAGTCCCCAGGTACATGCAACGCCCATTCACTGTGATGAGGATACTTCAAAATTAGGCCTATTAGTTGGTTTCGGCGGTATTACAATGTTGTTCATCACGTTTATGGCAACTTTCGGTTCTATGGTGGCCAAAGAATTATCCTACATCAAGTTAGATGGGATGAGCCAGGTCGTGACCGTGGGTATTGCCAGTTTGCTGATTATCAGTAGTTTACTATTTGAATCATCCTACCGGGGATGGCGATTAAGGCAAAGCACCGACAGCCCACATTTCATGATGGCGAGCTTTCTAGCGGGACTGATATTTCTATTCGGGCAAATTACCCTGTGGCAGATGCTGGTTGAAAAGGGCTTAACCAGTCATAATAATGTTTTGGCAGGCATGGTTTACCTGATGGCAGGCGCCCACGCCTTTCATTTAATAACCGGTTTGACCCTGGTAGCTTGGTTGTGGTTCAAAATGAAAATGAAGAAAAGTATCAAGCCACTGCGTTTTCGATTAATCGGCTGGTATTGGCATTTTCTGACCGCTTTATGGGTGATGATGTTATCTGCGATTCTCATACTGATTAATACTTAAGGTAGACTTATGGAAAATACAATTAGCTTAGAAAAACCTTTCGGGACCGCTTCAACCGGGAAACTGGCAATGTGGTTGTTTCTTGTTATGGACGGCCTCACATTTATTACCCTCCTGATCGGTGGATTAGCCTTAAGGAATGCCGCTGGTTTTTGGCCCGCGGCAGGTGTCATTCTCAATGTGCCAATGACTGCATTTAATACTTTTTTGCTAATTTGTAGCAGTTTTACGATGGTCATGGCTTTAAATGCCATTCAAAAAGGGACCCAAAAATTATTTATCCGGTACTTGGCCCTAACTGTTTTTGGTGGTGTGGCTTTTTTGGGGATCCAGGTTTATGAATATTCCCATTTTTTTATTGGCAGTGACGCCTTAGGGGATGCCTTGGCTCAGTCCGGGTTTGAGGGGGACCGGTTTCTCCCATCAACGGGTCTGTACGGCGCCGTCTTTTATTCAACAACCATGTTTCATGGCTTACATGTCTTATCGGGCGTGATATACTTGGGATTTGTATTGAGGAATGGATTAAAGGGAAAATACACTACCGTTCAATATGATCAGGTTGAAATCGCGGGATTATTTTGGCATTTCGTGGACTTGATATGGATTCTTGTTTTCACACTGATTTACTTATTGTGAGGTAATAAATGAAAGACCATAAAAAAACATATTTCTGGAATGCGGTTTGGTTGGCAGTTTTAACCGTGATTGAAGTTTGGGTGATTGATATAGGGATGCCCAGAGTTCCGTTGGTTATATTTTTGCTTGCATTTACGGTCACTAAAATGATGTTGGTTGCCATGATCTACATGCATTTACGGTATGAAACCAAACTTCTGCGGCGGCTTGTTTTTCTGCCCATTCCCTTGGCGTTATTTTTTATGTGGGGTGTGATTTACGATTTATCCTTTAACTGGACGTTTTAGTACCGTGAGTAAGGCAATTGTACGATTCGTTTTAATCATGAATGGCATTTGGGCATGTCCCTATTGTGCTACATCGGATACCCTCGGAAGCGGATTATCGGCCTATGTTCCTTTGGTTGGAATCATCGTGAGTCCGTTTATCATGGTTTTTGGTGTTGTCATGTATATAAGAAAAAAAGATCATAATAATGATTTTGAATAAGTGCAGTTAAAATAGTAATGTTGCCCCCCATGTTATACTCAAAATCTGCGGAATATGCCATCCAGGCTATGATCTACCTGACAGAAAAAAAGTCAGAAAACCCAACTATGATCAGCGAAATCGCTGAAGCCTACAATATTCCCTACCAATTTTTAGCAAAAATAATGCAAACATTAGTCAAGCAAAGGCTGGTAAAGGCGACGAGGGGAAGAAACGGTGGGGTGAATTTAGCCCGCCCTTCCAAGGAAATATTTTTAAATGAAATTGTTCATGCGGTTGATGGCCCGCCGCCCGAAAAAGATCCCTGTGTGGTTGGGTTGGATTTATGTTCTGATGAAACACCCTGTCCGCTCCATGCACAGTGGAAACCAATCAAATTTCAAATAAGAGAAATGCTTGCCAGTGAACCCCTGGATGACTTGGCTAAACGGGTGATTGAAAAAAGAAAAATAATGCAAGAATAAAATTTTTTTTGTAGCAATTAGGATAAGATGGTCTTGTTGTCATTATAATGAATTTATTAAATTATTATAACGAAAATCGGTGCTAAAAATGGAAAAGGAGAGGATTGTCATCAGTAACCCGGGAATTCCCGAATATTTATACCATCATCGATTACAAAAATTGTCATCAAACAAATTGGGATTCATTCTCATTGACAAATTATTTGTACACAATTAGCAATCTGTAGACGATTATTTGATCATTATCATTGGCAGAAATCACCGGGCGGAAACAGGGGGCCGAAATTATATACGGCATATGTGCTTAATATAAGTAAGAGAACCAGATAGATGAGTGCAGCAGCACCAAAAGTTGACGCAGGATCGGAAGTCATAAGGGGAATTCCCGGAAGGCTCCGGCCGATTTTTGAGCGGGTTAAGGGGACGATACCTGAGATAAACTGGCCCCATTTGGCGCCGTATGTCGAGGAAGTGCTAAAGTGGAAAAAAGAGCGAAACGCGGTTATCCTGGCGCACAACTATATGACACCGGACATTTTTCACTTAATCGCTGACATCAAGGGTGATTCGCTCGCACTTGCCGTTAAGGCGACCACGGTCGATGCCGAAGTCATCGTCTTGTGCGGTGTGCATTTCATGGCTGAAACAGCTAAACTTCTCAACCCAACCAAGACCGTGTTAATCCCTGATCCTGAGGCCGGATGCTCTCTTGCTGCCTCGATCACCGGCGCCGACCTTCGGGCCCTGCGCGAAAAACACCCTGGGGTACCGATCGTCTCCTACGTCAACACCACGGCCGACGTGAAGGCCGAGTCCGACATCTGCTGTACCTCGGCCAACGCTAAGCAGATTGTCGAATCCCTTGGTGTCGATCGGGTTATCATGACCCCAGACCAATTCCTGGCGCGCAACGTAGCTGCCGAGACTGACGTCGAGATCATTGCCTGGGCTGGTGCTTGTGAGGTTCATGAGACTTTTGTGCCGGAGCAGATCAACCACCTGCGCAGGGCGTATCCCGGTGTTGTTGTGTTGACGCACCCCGAATGCACCCCCGAGGTCGTCGAGTTATCTGACTTCTCCGGCTCGACTTCTGGTATGGCCAACTGGGTTTTCAAGCACAAACCCAAGAAGGTTGCACTAATCACCGAGTGCTCAATGAGCGATAACCTGATTTCTCAGTGCCCGGATACACAGTTCATCCGGTCGTGCAGTATATGCCCACATATGCAGCGCATTACCATCGACAAGGTGGCTGAATGTCTCAAGGAAATGAAGTTCGAAGTAACTGTTGATCCCAAGATTGCCGAACGTGCCCGGCGTTCTGTCGAGCGGATGATTGAGGCTTGGCGGGGTTAGCCCAATCACTGAGAGAATGGCGGGATGAATAAGTCAGGTACGAAAATCCCAGGGGGGAATCCGGATGTACTGATTATCGGCGGCGGGGCGGCCGGATTAAGCGCCGCAATTTATGCTGCACCCTTGAAAGTGAGTATCCTGACCAAGGCGCCGATCGGCCAAGGGGCGGCGAGTTGCCTTGCCCAAGGTGGTGTGGCCGCAGCTATCGGTACCGACGACTACCCGGAAGCCCATGGAAGGGATACTCACAAAACTGGTGCTGGTACTTGTAGATCCATTGCAGTCGAGCTGCTGACCAGTTCAGGGCCTGAAGCCATCGAGCAACTAATCGATCTCGGCGTCCACTTCGACCGGGATTCTAATAACGAGTTATGCTTGGGCCGTGAGGCCGCCCACAGTCGCCGCCGCATTCTCCATGCCGGGGGCGATAGTACGGGGCGCGAAATCATGCGCACGCTGGGTAAAGTCGCTACAAAGGCCGCCCACATCGATATTCTTTCCGATGCATGTGCAGAGGAACTGATCATCATAGACGGCCGGGTCCGTGGCGCGTGGGCCCGTGACACAGAAGGCAAGCGAAAAGCAATCATGGCCCGCGCCGTAGTGCTTGCCACGGGCGGTATCGGTCATCTGTATGAGAAGACCACTAATCCTGAGAGTGACACAGGGGACGGTATTGCCATGGCCGCGAGCGCTGGCGCCCAGCTTTCTGATCTCGAGTTTGTTCAGTTCCACCCGACTGCCCTGGACGTTACTACCGGTTTAGATGAGCCCCTTCCGCTGGTCACCGAAGCACTGCGCGGCGAAGGTGCGACCCTTGTCGATGGTACGGGTGTACGGTTCATGACCGGGGTACATGACGATGCGGACCTCGCCCCGCGGGACATCGTTGCTCGGGCAGTCTGGCGCAAAAGAACCAGCGGTCAGCGTGTTTTCCTCAACGCACGTAAAAAGGTGGGTGCAAAATTTCCGAAGCGGTTCCCGACTGTGTTTGGCTATTGCCGGGCCGCCGGAATCGATCCTAGAATTGAACCGATTCCCGTGGTACCGGCGGCTCACTATCACATGGGTGATGTGTCGGTCGACATTCACGGCCGTTCAACGGTTCCCGGTCTGTGGGCTTGCGGTGAAGTCGCCGCGACTGGTGTCCACGGCGCCAACCGTCTGGCCGGCAACTCGCTTCTCGAAGCAGTTGTGTTCGGTCCCCGTGTAGCTGAGGATATACTGGCCCAGGACCTACCTACCCCAATAGCAGCGCCGCAAAATGACGATAAATTAGAATACCTTGAGAATGAAACGGATTATTGGAAACACCTGCGCAAGGTTGCCTACGATTTTGTAGGTGTGGAACGGGATCAAAAAGGATTGCAGCGTGCTGTATTTGAAACCGCCGAGATGGCGGTTTCAGGTGCCTCACCCCGATTGTGCCATGCTGCTCTGGTCATTATGATGATCGCGGTCTCTGCTCTGAAGCGCCAAGAAAGTAGGGGCTGTCATTTTCGTACAGATTACCCGGAAGCGGTTGACGAACTGGCCAAGCGCAGTTTCACCACCCTGGCTAAAACCGAACGGATAGCCTCCGGACTTGTTGCAGGAGGCATTTACCAATCCCGACTGGCCTGACCAGAACAGGTATGACAACCAAAACCTAAAGGATTCGGTTGCATTTCTATCTGAAATCCCATACGATAGTCATAAAAAAGTTTGAAATCTTTAGCAATTTTATCTGCACTGTGTTGATCCAGGCATATACGGCATTAAAGGCGCTCTTCGCTAATTGACTTTTGTCGTGTACACCTCGAATAGTTCTTTCTGCTTTTACCATCGTGACTTAACAGATTTAATACTTAGTTCGAAAAGGGGAGAAATGCCTATATTTATTAATAAAGGATAAAAAGGTCTTGTATTCTGTATTAAAGCGTTGTTATATTTTTATCGGAGAAAAAGGTAAGAAAAATGAGAAAGAAAAAACTTGTTATTTTGGGTGGTGGAACTGCCGGAAATATTTTCAGCCATCGATTCTCAAATCATTTATCAAATGATGAATGGGAAATTATTCTCATTGATAAATCCATTGTGCACTATTATCAGCCAGGTTTTTTATTTATTCCTTTTGGCATATATCATCCTGAGGATGTCATTAAAAATAAGGATGAATTATTAAACCCAACCGTTCAAACCATTTTTTCTGATATTCAAACAATTATTCCAACAGAAAACAGGGTAATATTATCCGACGGGAATAAATTTGATTATGATTATTTAATTCTTTCCACTGGGGTGAATATTGCTCCGGAAGAGGTTGAGGGAATGAAGGGCGACTTGTGGGGTGTCGATGTATTTGACTTTTATTCCTATGACGGAGCTGTCGGTCTTAATTACGAATTTAAAAATTTTAAGGGTGGCAATTTGGTTGTTCATGTTACTGAAATGCCAATTAAGTGTCCCGTGGCACCGCTCGAATTTGCATTTCTATCTGATTGGTATTTAAAACGAAACGGCTACCGTAGCAATACCAATATTCATTATGTAACCCCGCTACCTGAAGCATTTACCAAACCAGAAGCAGCGAAAGTATTTGGAAATTTTCTTTCCAAAAAAGGAATCCATCTTCATACTGAATTCAATATTGCCGCGGTAGATAACGAGAAAAAAGAGATCATTTCCTGGGATAATCGAACCATTCCATTTGATACACTTGTAACTGTGCCCACCAATATGGGATCAAAATTTATTGAACGGGCCGGGTTTGGGGATGAATTAAATTTGGTCCCAACAGATCCCAAAACACTTCTTGCGCGGGATTTTGACAATATTTTTGTTGCGGGGGATACTGCAGATATTCCCACATCAAAAGCAGGATCAGTTATTCATTTTCAAGCTGAAGTGATTGAAAGAAATCTGCTGGATAAAATCAATGGGAGACAAATGTCTGCAGAATTTGATGGTCATGCAAATTGTTTTATTGAGACAGGACATGAAAAGGCGATTCTGATTGATTTTGATTATGAACGGGAACCACTACCTGGTCGATATCCCATCCATGGATTAGGTCCTCTGGCTCTTCTCAAAGAAACACGATTAAATCATTTGGGTAAAATGGCTTTCAAATGGTTGTATTGGAATCGAATCATTAAAGGAAAAGAAATACCATTCACTTAAAAATAAAAGAGATGGATTCATGAGTGCATTATTAGAACAAGTTCAACTGGATGCTGAAGGGTATTTGGCTGATGCAAATGACTGGACTGAAGGAATAGCAAAACTTATCGCTGAAGAAGAAGGAATCATGGTGCTTACACCGCGGCATTTGGAAATTCTCAATATTGTCCGAGATGAGTTTATTGAAACAGGTAAAGCACCAACACTACGGCGTCTTACCAAAGTGTATGGAATCCCCACAAAAGAGCTCTATGGTCTTTTCCCCGGCGGTCCTGGGAAAAAAGCAGCACGAATTGCCGGCGTTAAAAAACCTAAAGGATGTATTTAAAGGGGATATCTCATGAATAATGACAATAATAAAAAAGTTGCAATCATTTGTTCAAAAGGTTCGATTGAAGGTATTTATCCGGCTCTTATTCTAGCTAATGGTGCCAGAATGGAGGGGATGGACGCTATGATTTTCTTTACCTTTTTCGGGTTGGAGGCCATTACAAAAAGTAAAATGAGAAATATGAAAGTTGCTACAGTTGGCAATCCGGCGATGCATATTCCAACAATGCTGGGTGGCTTACCGGGGATGTCAAAGCTGGCAACGCATATGATGATGAAGGAAATGGATAAACTGGATATTCCCCATGTGGATGAATTTATTGAAATGCTGGATGATGCAGGGGCGGAATTATATGCCTGTAAGCTAGCCATGGACATGTTTCATCTTGAAAAGGAAGATCTTGCCGATCAGGTAAAGGATGTGTTAACTGTCGGAGAATTCTATGAAATGACGGACAATGCTAAGTTGATTTATACCTAACACCCTTCTTTTTTTATATGTGACGTTTTTTTTGCCCTTATTTTTTCTGTTTTGATTGCTGATTCTGAAAAAGAATCATAGATTCGCGGCCTATTCTAGCCCTCAATTTCTTGAACTCGAACCATATTTTAGATTAATCAGGAACCATTAATGTACACTGACCACCATAAAGAAAGTTTCTGGACGAAGTACATCTTCTCCACTGACCATAAAATCATCGGTCTCCAGTACGGAATCACATCATTGCTGTGGCTCTTGTTTGGATTTATACTGATGATGATTATGCGTTACCAATTAGCTTATCCCGAAAGTCCAATTCCATTTGTGGGCGCGTTGCTGGGTGAAGGCGGCATTCTCCCGTCTGAAATGTATAATTCTCTCGGCGCCATGCATGGGACCATAATGATCTTTTTGGGCGTTGTTCCTTTGGCCTTCGGTGCCTTCGGCAACTACTTCCTTCCCTTGCAGATCGGTACCATTGATATGGCTTTTCCTAAACTGAATGCCACTTCCTACTGGATGTATTTCTTGGGTTCGGTGGTGATGACCATTGGCTTTTTCGTCCCCGGGGGCGCCGCCAATTCGGGCTGGACATCCTATCCGCCCTTGGCTGATGTGGCCACGATGGGGCAAACGATCTGGCTGTTTGGGATGGTTCTGCTGATCACTTCATCCTTATTAGGGTCCATTAATATCCTCGCCACCGTCATTCAGCTGCGTGCAAAAGGAATGACCTGGATGAAATTGCCTATTTTTGTATGGGCCCAGTTCATCACTGCCTTTTTACTTCTTTTGGCTTTCCCGCCTTTGGAAGCTGCCGGCGTTCTTCAATTGATGGATCGCTTGGCGGGTACCAGTTTCTTTATGCCCAGCGGATTGGTTGTCTCCGGTGAAGTAGTGAAAAATGCCGGCGGCGGAAGTCCCTTGCTGTGGCAACACCTGTTCTGGTTTCTGGCCCACCCGGAAGTATATGTATTGATCCTGCCCGCTTTTGGTATTGTAACGGAAGTTTTGGCCAACAATACTCGGAAACCAATCTGGGGTTACAAAGCCATGGTCTATGCCATGATCTTTCTAGGCTTCATGTCCTTTATCGTCTGGGCCCACCACATGTATATCACCGGTATGGGGACAACAATCGGCGCCTTTTTCCAGACCACAACAATGATTATTTCAATCCCGTCGGTGGTGATTCTGACGACCTTATTTTTATCGCTCTGGGGCGGCTCCATCCGCTTTACAACTCCCATGCTGTTTGCTCTTGGGTTTATTCCTATGTTTGGTATCGGTGGATTGACTGGGCTTCCTTTAGGGTTAGCTGCTTCAGATATTCACCTTCATGATACCTATTATGTAATTGGCCACTTCCACTATGTGGTTGCACCGGGAACAATTTTTGCCCTGTTTGCGGGTATCTATTACTGGTTCCCCAAAATGACCGGAAAACGGACCAATGAAACATTGGGTAAACTTCATTTCTTCTTTTCATTCATTTTTATGAATGGCGTTTTCATGCCCATGTTTGTCCAGGGACTTGCCGGTGTTTCCCGTCGTCTCTGGGATGGGGGTGAAATTTATGCTCATGCGGCAGACGTACTTTACCTGAATGAAGTCATGTCTGTTTCGGCTTGGCTATTAGGTCTGGCCCAGATTTTCTTTATCATTAATATAATTATCAGTCTGCGGGGTAAAAAGACAGGCGAAACCAATCCCTGGCATGCCACCACCATTGATTGGACGGACACCACCTCGCCGCCTTTGGGGCATGGTAATTTTGAAACGGTTCCGTCCGTTTATCGCGGGCCCTATGAATACAGTGTGCCCGGTGCGGACAAAGATTATACACCTCAAAGTGAGAAGGGTTAAGATTTATGGACATCCCATTTACCGTTAAAGCGCGGCCGGATACAGGTCTCTACAACGGCAAATTAGGCGTATGGTTGTTTCTAGCCTCAGAAGTTATGCTGTTTGGCGGTTTGTTTTCGGCCTATGTCTTTTTGCGGACCGGGGCAGAGTCCTGGCCTGCGGGCGCTGAAATTTTGAATGTGCCTTTGGCCACGCTCAATACCATGTTCCTGATTACATCATCCGTAACCATGGTCATGAGCTGGGCCTCTCTGAAATTGAAAGATTTTGGCAAATTTAAACTGTATGCCGGGTTGACCTTGCTCTTGGCGATAGGCTTCCTGATTGTAAAATGGTTTGAATATACGGCCAAGTTTGATCACCATCTTTTCCCCAGTACCAGCAATTTCTTGGGCATTTATTTCACCATGACCGGCCTCCACGTCCTCCATGTAATCGGCGGTATCATTGTGATCTTCTATATGTGGCTGCCCGGCGCCAAAATGTGGGAAAGGGATCCTGAACGTTTCACGAACCGGATTGAAATTGCCGGACTGTACTGGCACTTTGTTGATTTGGTCTGGATATTCTTATTTCCGGTACTCTACCTATTATAAGGAATAGATATGGCAGATTTAACTCCTGAAGAAGTAAAACATCACGTTAAAACGTACATCATGGTCTTTGTGGCTCTGGCCTTCCTGACCGTAGTGACAGTGGCGATTTCCTACTTGGATCTGGGTTTGGGCGCCTCTGTGGCGCTGGCCCTGATTGTTGCCAGTGTGAAGGGATCCCTGGTGGCCTGTTATTTCATGCATCTCATTGATGAAAAGACCACCATTTACTGGACTTTGTTTGCTACGGCGGCCATGTTTTTTGTCCTCATGTTTTTACCCTTAGGGACCATGTTGGCTCAAGCCAAGATTTAACATGTCCATTAAAACTTTTCACATCCTGTTTATAATCCTTTCCATTGCCATCACAATTTGGTTTGGCCTCTGGGAATGGAATCAATCTATCCCGTTGGCCCTGCTTTCATTTTTGGCCGGAGGTGGTTTGGTGATCTACGGGATAAAAGTTTTAAAAAAATTCAAATCGATTTCCTGATGAAAAAAGTGGTTATCATTGCATTGGGTTTAGGCATCTTGCTTCTGCCGGAAGTGAGTTATGCCTGCGCCACCTGTTTTGGGAACCCCAATGCGGCCGCCACTCAGGGAATGAATAAAGCCATTTTGGCCATGCTTGGCATTACCGGTACAGTATTGGGCGGATTTGGATCCTCCATTTATGTCCTTCACCGGCGTGCCAAGAAATATACAGAATCATTAAAAAGTAAAAAGAATTAATTCGGAGGTAATCTTCGGTGTTAGACCTGCTTAGATATTTCGGACTGCCAACCGTTTCCGCGTCCACCCAAGGACCGGCCATTGACCAAATTATTGCTCTCGTCCATTGGTTGATGCTCATTTTATTCATCGGTTGGGGGGTATTTTTCATTTATACCCTCATTCGTTTCAGGGCATCTAAAAACCCTGTAGCGGACCATGATGGTGTGAAAAGCCATTTTTCATCTTACCTGGAAGCCGCCGTAGCGGTGATCGAGGTAGTATTGCTGATTGGCTTTGCTTTCCCGATCTGGGCCAATCGTGTGAACGATGTGCCCAAAGGACCGGATGCAGTGCAAATCCGGGTGGTGGCCCAACAGTTTGCTTGGAATATTCATTACCCAGGCCCGGACGGTGTTTTCGGAAAAACATCGATCGACCTGGTAGATGAAGCGGAAAATCCAATCGGTTTGGACCGGGATGACGAATTCGCCAAGGACGATGTGTTTACTATAAACCAATTGCACATCCCCGTGAACACACCCATCAATATTGCCCTGTCATCCAAGGATGTGATCCACAGTTTTACCCTGCCGGAATTGCGAGTAAAGCAGGATGCGGTTCCCGGGATGGAAATTCCGGTCTGGTTTGAAGCGACCATGACCTCTGAAGAATTCCTCAAAACAACGGTCGGTTCCGCCCGGGAAGGGAAAGGACTTGAAATCACTTGTGCCCAGTTATGTGGTTTGGGCCACTACCGCATGAAAGGGTTCCTGACCATTCATGATGATGAAGGCTATGCCGCCTGGCATGAAGAACAGCAGGAATACCTGGCGGAAGAGGAAGAAGACGATTGGGGCGACGAGGACTGGTAAACCCGGATTGATCCATAGAAAATTTGAAAACCCCTATTGGTTCAATGGAATAGATAGGGGTTTTTTATTGGGATTAATTCAGTAATTAACCGTCAGTAAATCTTAAATTCTTCACCTGTTTTCGGGGGAAAATATTCAAATGAATTCACCATCACACACTTGGTTGCGGCACCTTTCTAAACTGACCGTATTTTCAACCTTGTTCCTCATTTTTGCCGGTGCCCTGGTTAAAAGTCACGAGGTGGGATTATCGGTTCCGGACTGGCCCACTACCTATGGGAAGCAAATGTTTGCCTTTCCACTCTCCGATATGGTGGGGGGAATTTTCTATGAGCATGGTCATCGTATGATTGCTACTATCGTAGGATTCTTTACCATGATTCAGGCCATTTGGTTGGGCTTCTCCGATGAACCAAAGTGGCTTAAAAAATTGGGTTTCTTTGCCTTGGGAATGGTAATCCTCCAAGGATTGTTTGGTGGCATTACAGTATTGTTTTTTCTCCCGCCGCCGGTGTCGATTATTCACGGTATTTTGGCGCAAACATTTTTTATTATGACCATTGTTATAGCCTATGGATTATCGGTAGAAAGAACAAAGCGAATTGAAATGAATTGGCCATTAGATATCAGGAAAGGTACCACAATTCTTGGTGGATTAGTCTATATCCAACTCATCCTCGGCGCGCTCATGCGACATACGGCTTCGGGATTGGCGATTCCTGATTTCCCCACCATGGGTGGGATGTGGATTCCCACCTTTTCCACTGGAATGGTGGAAAATATAAATTCCATTTTATTTGATTTGGATCTAGATCCGGTTTCCCGGGGCCAAGTGCTCATTCATTTCATTCACCGCTTGGGCGCTGTGATCGTTACAGGGGCAATTGGGTATTTTTATTTCAAATACGGTTCTGCATTAAAAAGGAACCGGTCGGCGAAGGCAGTTTTGGTCGGCATGGTTGGCATTGTTCTCCTCCAATTTTCCTTGGGCGTTTTGACCGTTCTTTCAGAAAGATCACCCTATATAGCCAGTTTTCATGTGGTTACGGGGGCGGGTCTGTTGGGGCTGTGTGCCCTTCTGGTCTTAAAAGTTAATCCAGCCGAATGGGAGCAGTGGAAGCTGCGGTGAAACTCCAAAAACAAAAAGCCAAATCCCTGTTGCGCGTTTACCTTGAACTGAGTAAGCTCAATATCCTGTCCCTCGTTTTAGTGGCTACTCTCTTGGGATTCTATCTGGGGAATAATGGCATCGGATCTTGGGAAATATTGGTCTATACACTCTTGGGTGTATCTTTAACCGCTGCCGGTTCGGGCGCTTTAAACCATTATTTAGAGCGGGAACCGGACAAACTTATGGAACGGACCAAAAACCGACCGCTCCCGGCTGGATTAATTTCACCCGTTCACGTGTTGCTGTATGGTGTTCTCATGGTCGTGATCGGCAGTATTCTGTTGGTGTGGAAAGTGAACCTTTTGACGGGATTCCTCTCCATCATGACGGCTTTTCTATACATCATTGTTTATACACCTTTGAAGCGGATAACCTGGCTGAATACTTCCATCGGATCCATCCCCGGGGCCTTGCCCATCATCGGCGGATGGACTGCTGCCACGGGAGAGATCGGCACCATGGCCTGGATCCTATTCGGCATCATGTACCTTTGGCAGCATCCCCATTTCTATGCGATTGCCTGGATGTGCAAAGATGATTACGCCCAGGCCAATTTTAAAATGCTGCCCGTTATTGAACCGGACGGTTCACGCACTATGCGCCAAATATTCTGGCATTTGTTACTCATGATTCCCATTTCACTCCTGCCCGTGATTGAGGGGTCCCTCGGCACAGTTTACCTGGTGGGCGTTACCATAATTTCATGCGCTTTCTTTTTGTCCGCCATTCCTTTGGCTAAGGATAAATCCAAGAAGAATGCGCTGTTATTGTTAAAAGCTTCGGTTTTTTACCTACCCACCTTACTCATAATTATTATAATCGATTTAGGAGTTTGAATATGGCTCAAAAGACACGTTTTATTGTTTATGGGGTTGTTGCTGTTTTCTTGGCAGCCACTTATTTCATTAAGGAATCCAAATCCAAGAGCGGACTGCCGGTGATCGGCACGATCCCGGAATTCAGTTTTACCGATAGTCATGGCGATGAAATCAATCGCAGTGACTTGGACGGCAAAGTATGGGTGGCTGATTTTATTTTTACCACCTGTACCATGGCCTGTCCGGTGATGACCGGTAACATGAATCTCGTGCATAAGGCATTCAAAAATAATGATAATGTGCGCATTGTTTCCATTTCGGTATATCCCGAGCATGATACTCCGGAAGTGTTAAGGGAATATGCCTCCCGCTACGACGCCAATACAGATCGCTGGCATTTTCTTACGGGCCCGGAAGAATCCGTTCAAAATATTATCAAGGATGGGTTTAAGATTGGGGACTTCGAGGATATTATTTTCCACAGTGAAAAGTTTGCCCTAGTCGATCAAAAAGGACAAATCCGGGGGTATTATAGCGGAATGCAGGACGAAGATGTGAAACGATTAAAGAAAGATATGAAAAAACTGTTGGAAGAAAATTGATAGTGAAAAAGGATAATTTCTGGCTGCGGATAATATATATCGTATCGTTTATTATTTCTGCCGCCGTTGCTTTTTTAATCCTGGGTCCCAGACCGGAGGGCATTGAAGGTACCCTGGACGTTTCCGGGTTGCCTTTGGTCAATGCAACGTTCAATGGGATTACTACTATATTACTGCTCTCGGGATACATTTTAATTCGACAAAAAAAACGTCAACAGCATAAAAATGTCATGCTGTCTGCTTTTGGCACCTCAGGCGCATTTTTGGTTAGTTACATCATTTATCATTGGTTTAAGGCCGGACCCAAACAGTATATCGGTGAATTCTCTGAAATTTATATTTTCATTCTGATAACGCATATCATTCTGGCGGCAGTTATTATTCCAATGGCTTTAGTCACCCTTTATCGCGGCTGGACTGATAATATTGGCAAGCACAGGAAAATTGCCAAGATCACCTTACCCCTTTGGCTATACGTATCCGTTACCGGCGTTTTGATCTACTGGATGCTATACTGAGGGGGTAAAACGTAATTATTTAAAACGTAATAAAATACCTATTACGTTTTAAATAATTAAAGAATTCTACAGTCTTTTAACCAGTCCGCCGAACTTCTGGTCAATCTCAAAACCTAATTTATAAAAAAGTCCCGACTGGAAAAACCCAACAGTCAGGAATTCAAATTTCTTTAATCGAATCCTGTTAAACAGTTCTTCGATCAAGCGCATACTTAAATGACTTTTTCGGTAGCGAGGCGCAATCACAATTTTTTCTAAATGGGCGATTCCCGGACCCGTCTTCTTCCAGAATACACCGCCGGCCAAATGATCCTTTTTATCCATGACCAACAGGAATTCGTGTTGGGTCTCGAATTGCACATCCAATTTAGCTTCTAAGAGGAGGCGGTGGAACCGGGCCACTTCTTTGGGATGAAAGGGGGGACGTATTTTGAAAGATTGGCTGTCCTTATTTTCAATCAATACAACCAAATCCAGGCGACCTTTTTTGCCCACATCCCGGGTGATAAGTTCTGCATAATCAGCCGCATCAACATGCTCGAAGACTAGGCGCGTTAAGAAATATTTTTCAGCCTCCGTTAGATCAATTTCATCATGAATAATGTGGAGTTTCGTCTCCAGACTTTCTTCAGAAATCGACCCAGACCGCATTTGAATCATAAGTTCGTTTAACCGTTCGATCAATTCAGGATTCGCATCCCGGAAGGCTGTCATGAGAAAAAACCGGATTCGTGTTTCAGGATATTGCTCGATGAGGGACTGCAGTTTGTAATCCTTGTATAAATCCTGTATAATGATGCCCCGCGCTTTGTGGGTGGCGTCCGGGTTCAAATCCAGCCAGCGCTGATATCGGAGTGAAGCAAAGACAACCTGTTTTCGCAAAAGACCGAATGCATTGACTTCATGGATGAATTGATTCACACGGCCCGGTGTCAGTTCAAATTCTTCATGCGATTTTTTGATGGTTCTCAGGATTTTTGATCCTGCCTTTGACCCAAATACTTCCAGGGTGACCGTAAACAGAATTTCCCAGTCGGCCATTTTTTTCAAACCGGGGAATTGCTTTTCAGTTTCCAGGATAAAATTTTGATAAAGGAATAAAAGAACATCTTTTACAGATGCTACTTTTTTCCGTCCGGAAATCGACACGAGGCGCGTCCCCACATAATAATCAAATTCCGGTATAATCACATTTTTAGGAGAGGCATCGGCGATCATGCGCGTGCGGCCGGTGCGCTTCCAAAATTCGAGATAAGCAGCGGCACCATTCCAGATGAAGTGCAGCCAGCGCATTTGCCAGCGATCGGGATAGGTGCCGGAAGAAATCTCATCCTGCTTTCGATCCAGGTACTGCAGCACAGTTTCACCTGGGATATATTCTTCCGTATAAACCTGGTGATCCGGCCAAAAGGCGCCGAAATCTTCAACAAGTTTCTGTTTATGGATTGAGGCACCCATGGATATAAGCCAATTGGTTTCCTGGTTAAAACGGGCTGGCTCAAGGTCATCATTTAAATTGATGACAAAATTATGAGCATTTCCGTCTTTCAATTGGACCAATACTCTCACCACATGTTTCCCATGCCCTTTTCCGAGGAGGGTGAACCAAACACCTTCCGGGGCAATATCATCAAATTGGATTTGGTGACCGTTGGAAAAAATGAAGGTGGATTCACGAATTAAAGATGTTTCATGTACAGCCTGCTCAATCTTCTCCTGAAGGATTCCCGGAATGTTTTGATCAAATTGGAGAATTGGGCCCCAGTCAAAATCAGACTCGGATTGATCAGCTTGTATCCAGGTTCTGAATCCATCCAATAAAATAGTTCGGTTGGCCCGGGCCAATTTCGCTACTTTTTGATTCTGTGAAACAAGCATCCACAGGGTTAATTCTCCCCGGACTTGGATAAAATATTGGGGGTTTTTAATGCCTAAATCGGTAATCAAATTGATGAGTCCTACACCAACAGCAGCATCTTTTTTGCCAATTTTTGCAGAATCCCTCAAATCAGTCAGTAATTCCAAAATGGACTGAAAATGGCGTTTTTGAATCAGACCTGAATCAAGGGCTGCAATGGTCTCGGATTGACCAGCATGAATGGATTGCTGATACAGATTAATGAACATTTTTCCACCAATGTGGGGTATGAGTATTTCAAAAGCCCGCAGCCATGTGGCAGGATCAGGATGGTTTTGGATTCTTAATAATTGATCCTGAATCACCGTTTGAAAATTGGCAGAATTCAATCCTTCCTTAAAATGATCCAGGGCGGATTTTATATGTTGTTCATCCTTTTGAAACAGGTTTACAGTCGCTAAATGAAGCGATCCTAAAGTTGGTTTTCCTTCGGGATAAGGCACAGTCTCATCTACAGGTTGATCCTTTTGATTGAAAGGGAGTTTAGGATGATTCACTGAAAGGGTGCTGTAAGGCTCAAAAGAAATGACCCGAAATCCCACTTCACCGATAAAATCCATTAGAGACTGATTCCCGAGCCAAAGAGTGGGATCTCTGAGAAGCTTTTCAAAACTGATTGTTGTGTTTGTCGTATGGTAAACAAAATCACCAATTTTTAAGGCCGATTTGGTCCATTTTAAAACCAACCCGTCATCCAACTCATATTCACGAATCGACCTCCCATCCCAGCGAATATCTCCTCGTGTCAGCCGTTTTTCCCGCAGCAGCCAATTGGGAATTTGAATTTCATAATCACCATGAATGAGGCTGATATAATTTTTTTCATATATGGGGTCAATGATATCGGCAAAATGCTTCAGGACATTTTTTCGCTTATAAGTATTTTTGGGTGTCAGTTCATCGTGGTCGTGGTCAAAATCCCGAGGGATGATGGCATAATTCACAATCCGCTCATAGGGGGGCAAAAAGGTATTCACCGAAAAAACTAAAGAACTGAAATAGGTGCGGATTTCCTCCGGTGTCATAGTGCTTAAGTCAACTGCATCATTCTCCGGTTCCGGGTAGAGTAGGATTGTATTGAATTCTTTTCCGTCCCCCACAAGAAAAACAGACCGGATCGCTTCAAAATCCTGGAATAAATTTTCGATTTTCTGGGGCGAAATGGTTTGGCCGCGGCTGTTTTTATAAATTTCTTTCTTCCGGTCAACAATAAAGTAATGGCCCTTTTTCTGATTAAAAATATCCCCGGAATGAAACCAGCCATCCGCATGGGAGCCTTCAATTTCTTCCTTATAATATCCGGGCGAGACATAGGGCCCTCGCATGAGGAGTTCGTCATCCTCGGCCAGTTTAAGTTCAATTCCCGGAAGTGCTTTTCCCACCGAGTCGGTCATATAATCTGCTGGCGGTGTCATGGTAATGCCCCCGGTAGCTTCCGTCATGCCGTAGCCGCTGAGGAGGTTGATGCCATTTTGGTGAAAGAATTTGAAAATGTCCGGATCGAGAAACCCAGCGGCGGACAGGCCCCATTTCAGATTTCCACCGGTAATGGAATGGGTCACTTCCTTGATCGCTTCATCCTCGGACTTTTCGATGGGAATGGAGGCCGCCACCTGTTCCTGGATTTGGATCCACCGTTTGGGGATGGAAATAAATACGGATGGCTTGGCGATCTTGAAATCCCTAAGGAGTGTCTTGAATGAAGTGGTTTCTGTAAAGGTGTAGGTAGAACCCCAAAAAATCGACCCCATCATTTCGAACCAGCGTCCGAAGGTGTGGTAGAGAGGGAGGTAACAGAGGAAAGCATCTTTCGGGCCGATTTCCGGCAAGGCCAATGCCCGGGCAAATCGCTTCGAAATAATATTGGCCTGGTTAAAAATTATCCCCTTGGGGTTGTCTGTAGTCCCGGAGGTGTACATGATTGTGGCCAAGGATTGTTGATTTTTGGATTTTGGATTGACGATTTTGGATTGGCCACATATCGACAAGAACTCCTCCCATTCCTCTTTATCATCCATTTGGATAGCATTGAATTCAGATGGACTTCGCTTTGCATCCGCCAGCAATTCCCGGGCCCGGTCGCTCCCCATGAATAGGTGCGTGATTTCGGCGTGGTCTAGGACATAATCCAGGTGATCGACGGACAAATTCATGGGTATGGGAACGACACGGATTTGATAAGCGAGACAAGCGAGATCAATGATGACGCCATTAAGGTGATTGGGCGTTAAAATACCGACAGTGTCATTTTTTCCCAAGTTTGTTTGAAAAAATGATCCCATGGATTGAACCATATCCCAAACAGCTTTATAGGATTTGGAGACAGTTTTATTTTCAGAAATGGTCTGAAATAATGGTTTATCCCCGTACCGATCCACACGCTGTTTGACCAGGGAATAAACATCAAAATTTGATTTAAGAATAAGTTGATGAAGCAGATTAAACCAATCATCAACTTTATTTTCTTTATAGATTAAAGTATTTACAGAAGTAAGGTGGCCGATCTCTAAAAAGTCATGAACTGCCTGTCTGTCATTCGAATCCAATAAATCATGGGCGACATCAAACAGGTCTTCGGTCAGGCACTTTCCCGCCATTGCATTTTGGAATATTTTTTGAATATCAGCCATCCATAAAATTAGAGAAATCCATCATTACATCCCTAATCTATATAGTTGTTCAATGTTATTGATTTCTGTAAGTTTTCCCTCGAAACGAATCAACAAAGTTCAATGGCAAAACAACCCCAATACTCTAAAACCCAGGTCGCCAAGTATCTTTCCGATGCGCCTTCCGCCTTAAAAGTCTATATCACGGATTTAGAGCAGCAAATCCGCAATTTATCGAATATCGGCCTGGCCCTCTCCAAGGAGAAGGATATGAACAAACTCCTGGAGATGATTCTGCTGGAAGCCAAACGGATTGCCAATTCGGACGGCGGTACACTCTACATGATGACCGAGGACCAGCGTTTACGCTTTGAGATCATGATGACTGATTCTCTCAACTTTCATATGGGGGGTACATCGGGGGAGGATATTCCTTTTTATCCCGTAAAGCTATTTACGGATGAGGGGGAGCCCAATAAATCCATGATTGCCGCCTATGTGGGCCTCACGGGCGAAACAGTAAATATTGAAGATGCCTACACCGCCAAAGGGTTTGATTTTTCCGGCACAAAAATGTTTGATGAAAAAACGGGATACCGATCCAAATCTTTTCTTACTGTACCTCTCAAGAATCACGAAGATGAAATCATCGGAGTCCTTCAATTATTAAATGCCCAAGATGCCAAATCCAAAAAGATCATTCCTTTTGCTTCCGAAGTGCAGGAAATGGTGGAAGCGTTAGCCAGCCAGGCGGCGGTGGCCATCACCAACAAAAACCTGATCAAAGATCTTGAGAATTTATTCGAATCCTTTATTAAACTCATCGCCTCAGCCATTGATGCCAAATCCCCTTATACCGGCGGCCATTGCGCCCGCGTTCCTGTAATTACCATGATGCTGGCAGAAGCGGTACAGGGTACAGAAGACGGTCCATTCGCCGATGTGGCTTTTACAGAAAAGGAAATGTACGAACTGAAGATCGCTGCTTGGCTTCATGACTGCGGTAAGGTGGCCACACCGGAATTTGTGGTAGATAAAAGTACCAAGTTGGAAACCATCTACGACCGCGTGAATGAGGTGGAAACGCGTTTTGGCATCCTCCGCCGGGATGAAGAAATCAAACGCCTGAAAAAAGAATTAAAAATTGAACGTGATGATTCACTGACAAAAGATGCTAAAGCGGAAAAAATTAAGGAATTGGAAAAAGAATACCGCAAAACACTCCGCCAGATGAAGCATGATTTGGAATTTGTGAAGGAATCTAATGTGGGTGGCGAATTCATGTCCGGGGACAAAAAGGACCGCGTGCATCAAATTGCCAATTACCGCTGGAAACCCAATGGTAAAGTGGAAAATTTCCTGTCAGAGGATGAAGTGTATAACCTGACCATCCCCCGGGGGACGCTCACACCGGAGGAGCGGAAAGTTATCAATGATCATATTGTCATTACGATTAAAATGCTGGAAGAATTGCCCTATCCGAGACATCTGCGGAATGTGCCCGAATTTGCCGGCGGTCACCATGAAAAACTGGATGGCACAGGTTATCCAAAAGGACTGACGAAAGATGAAATGTCCGTCCAGGCGCGCATTATGGCTATTGCGGATATTTTTGAAGCATTAACGGCCCGGGACCGCCCTTACAAAAAAGGGAAAACCTTAAGCCAGGCCATGCGCATCCTTGGGTTTATGAAGAATGACGCTCATATTGATGTGGACCTGTTTGACATATTTGTGAAAGAAAAAATCTACCTGAAATATGCTGAGGGCTTTCTTAATCCTGAACAGATTGATGAAGTCCAATTGTAATTTTAGCCTTCATCTCAATCCTATAAATACATCATCATGACCTTCGAAATCGCCTTCGTACTTTTCATTATTGTCCTCGCTTTTGTCCTCTTTGTGACGGAAACATTTACCCTGGATGTGACGGCCCTGCTGATTCTGAGTATCCTTTTCCTGGCAGGACTTTTAACACCGGAAGAAGCCATTTCAGGATTATCGAATCCGGCCGTGATCACTATCGCCCTTTTATTTACCCTGAGTCATGCCCTGCAGAAAACACGTGTTTTGGAATATTTGATTGTGCGAATTAACCAGCTTGTATCCAAATCGCGCACCTTGGGTTTGGCGGTGTACCTGCTAACAATCGGATTCGCCAGCGCCTTAGTTAACAATACAGCCATTGTCGCTATTTTTATGCCGGTCACCATGCGCCTGGCCCATCAATACCACATGAGCCCATCCAAATTATTGATTCCCTTAAGTTATGCCGCCATCCTTGGGGGTACTTTGACTTTGGTGGGAACATCGACCAATTTATTGGTGAATTCAATCTATGTGGCAAACGGTGGCACTGAATCCTTGGGCATGTTTGAATTTGCCAAATATGGATCAATCATTATGGCAGTCGGATTAATATATATTCTGTTGATCGCCCCCCGTTTACTGCCCTCGCGAACTGTCACATCCAGCTTAACCCAGAGTTATCACCTGGCCGGATATTTAACAGAGATCAAAATAACTGCTGAATCTCCCCTGGTGGGTTCATCCTGTAAAGATCGGCAGGTAAACCAGAATTATGATGTAATGGTTTTGGATATTCAGAGGGATGGTCGAATGATTTCGCAAAATGTCGGTGACCAAATTTTAAAAGAAGGAGATATCCTTTTTGTAAAAGGCACTGTTGAGAGTTTTCTAAGGATAAAGGAAGTAGAAAAGGTCACCTTGCTCACCGATGAAAAATTGACCCAAACAGAGCTGGAGCAAAAGGACAACATTTTGATGGAGTGTATGATTACGGATAAATCAGATTTAGTCGGTCAGTCCTTAATGACGTCGAACTTCCGTCAGCGGTTCGGGGCCTTCATCCTGGCTATCAGACGGGAAGGGTCTATTCTGCGGAAGAAAATTGCCCATGTGATCCTGAATACCTATGATACCCTATTGGTTTATGGTACGCGGAAAAACCTGGATGAATTAGCGGAACGGGGTGAATTTATTTTACTGGGTGAAGTCCATGAAAAACTCAAAAAAGTACGCTTCTGGTGGATGAGCATTATCGCCTTAGGGATGGCTGTATTATTGGCTGCGTTGGGTATTTTCCCGATTTTGAAAGGCGCCTTAATCGGCACAGTTTTATTATTGGCATTAGGGGTGTTAAAACCAAATGAAGTGTATCAATCCATCAACTGGCAGGTCATTATTTTAATCGCTGCTTTAATTCCTTTGGGGATGGTCATTCAGTCTACGGGAACGGCAACCTGGATTGGGTCATCCATTTCAGAAATAGTTTTAACCAGTTCTGCTGATTGGCAGCCATATGTGTTATTGGCGCTTATCTATTTTATCACAATGGTATTGACTGAATTATCTTCCAATGCAGCTACGGCTATTATTATGACTCCCATTGTTATGGTCGTAACAACCCAGTTAGGAGTGGATTCCCGCCCCTTCATTTTTGCCGTCTGTTTCGCTGCATCCGCTTCATTTATTACACCGGTTGGTTATCAAACCAATCTAATGGTATATGGCCCCGGGGGATATAAATTCTCCGATTTCATTAAAGTGGGATTACCTTTGGCATTGACCTTATTAATATTGGCCGTCACCTTTATTCCAATTCTTTGGCCTTTTCAAAATTAGTTTGTAACCAAAACATCATTTTTACATCCAATCTAAAAAAAACGGAGTAAAAAATGTCTGAAAATATCAAAACTTTCACGGATCATAATTGGGATTTTACTGTTGTAAATGCTGAAGGATTGGCCATTGTTGATGTATGGGCGCCATGGTGTGGACCATGCAGAATCGTGGGACCAATTATCGATGAATTAGCCGATGATTTTGCCGGTAAGGCAATCATTGGAAAACTGAATGCAGATGAAAATATTAAATCCCAGGAATTGGGTGTAACCGGTATTCCATCCATTCTTTTCTTAAGAGAAGGAAAAGAAGTTGACCGCGTCGTCGGTGCAGTTCCTAAACAAATGCTTAAGGAAAAAATTGAATATCATTTGTCAGCAGAATTGGTAGCATAATAAACGATTGAAACTTCCTAAATATGATGAAGCCAATTTGGTCAGAAAAGCGAAAGCGGGGGTCAAATGGGCTATAGCCGAAATTGTAGAACAGCATTCCCAAAGGATTTATAATCTTGCCTTGCGCATTATGCAGAATCAGGAGGATGCGGAAGATGTTCTTCAAGAGACTTTTTTGATTTTTATCGATAAAATACATTCATTTGAAGAAAAATCTTCAATTGGAACATGGTTGTATCGGATAGGAACAAACGTTGCCTTGGGAAAGTTTCGCAGCAAAAGCCACATCGACCAGGATGTTTCTATTCATGACCCTGAATTCGATTCATTAAAGGGTTATGAAATCAGGAATTGGCCCCATCATCCGGAAAAAGAAATGGATCCGGAATCATTTAATGCTTGTTTGAAGAAAGCGTTGGAAGCGCTTTCTGAAGAATACAGAATCGTATTTGTATTAAGAGATTTAGAAGGACTTTCAACCCGGGAAACTGCCGATATTTTAAATATTTCAGTCTCAAATGTTAAAGTTCGATTAATGCGTTCGCGTCTGTTTTTAAGAGACCAATTGGCCAAAAAACTCAAATGTGTTGAAAGGAGTTCCTATGAAAACACACGGTCATGATGAAAAATTTATGCAAAATCTCCACCAACAGTTGGGAAAGAATTTTGACGCTGAAATATTTGAAGATGTTGCCAAACATATGAAAAATTGTCCTGATTGTAAAATCTATGTGGATAGCGTAAAACAAACGGTTAAAATTTACCGCGTGACAGAAACAGAACATTCGGTCCCGGAAGATGTATCCGAGCGATTATTTAAAACATTAAAAATAAAAAGGAATTACCCTTGAAGATCGGACTGATACCTGCTATCATTATAATTGCGGTACTAACCAGTATGCGATGGAAATTGAATTCAACCCCAAATGGGAATAAGAAAAATAATATTATCACCGTGGAATCACTAAGAGCGCGGATTAAATCTGAAAAGCCAATAATGATTGACGTACGAACGGCAGGTGAGTATCATGGAAAATTAGGTCATATTGACGGATCTATTCTTATTCCCTTGGATGAGTTATCTCAAAGAATGAATGAGCTCGAAAAATATAAATCGGAAGAAATTATCCTGGTTTGTCGAACAGGAAATCAATCAGGACAAGCAACCAAGTTTTTAAATAAGAATGGGTTTACTGCCTTGAACATGGTTGGGGGGATGGTTAATTGGAATCAAATAAAATAATCAAATTTTTTTCAAAATCTTTCATAAGGCTAACCATGGGTGTGATATTGGGGAGCGGTGCGGGATACGCTTATTACTATTTTATCGGATGTAATTCGGGCACTTGTGCTATCACTTCCAATCCGATTAACAGTATCGCTTATGGCAGTCTAATGGGACTGATTATATTTTGGCCCGCTAAAAACATAAAGGAAAAATCATGAATTACGGATACCAAAGAATATTGAAGATAGGTTTTAATGAGGTCGATGAAAAAGTAAGGACAGCATTGCAAGATCAGGGATTTGGGGTTTTGACTGAAATTGACGTTAAATCAACCTTAAAGACCAAACTGGATGTTGATTTCAGACCATATAAAATTCTGGGTGCCTGCAACCCGAAAATTGCCCACCAAGCTTTGAGTGCCGAGCCGGGGATTGGTTTATTGCTGCCGTGCAATATTGTCATCTGGGATAATGAAGACGGAACGGTTACAGTGTCCGCTATTGATGCGCAAAAAATGTTATCAGTCACCGGCCGGGATGACTTGGAAGAATTGTCCAATCGGGTGAATGTTTTATTGCGTACAGCCATAGATGCCATATGATGGGTGACATATTTAGTCTTGCTGTCATTATAGGATTATGGTGGATCATAAACCGGATTATTTTGCCCAAAGCAGGGGTCCCTACCTGAGCGAATCCTTATCCTCAGGTTGAGGAAGTTAAAAACGAAGAAGAGGAGAATTGAATTATGCCCATGTTTGATTATCGGTGTGGGAAATGCGGACACCTTTTTGAAGAATTAGTGATTTCCAGTACCGCACCAGATGAAACAATCCAGTGTCCGGAATGCGGCGGTTATCAATCACAGCGTCTATTATCAGCGCCAGCTGTTTCGGTTGGATCTTCGTTTGGTTCCTCCGGTACACCATCCGGATGTTCAACGCCGCCCGGTTCCGGGTTTGGGTGAGCTAATTAATCCTGCAGTTTGCCGGAAATGAAAATAGAATATATGAAAAAGACAATTTTATTTATCATCACAATCATGATTTATTCTTGTTCGAATGAAAAACAAATTGATATTCACATTTATGGCGCATTATCAAAGATCATGCACAAAGGTGCTCGCAAGGGCGTCGTGGCTTTAAATGATGTGATTACTGACTATCATATCTATGGTCTGGGGGCGATGGAAAATCTCGATGGTGAAATTTTGATTTTTGACAGTAAAACCATAATTAATCGGAGTCAACCCGGGGGATTACCAACTTTCCAGACCCGACTGACCCCTGAGACGAAAGCATTATTACTGGTCAGTACCCAGGTAAATTCATGGAAAAGTGTACGTGTGAATTCTGGAATTGACTTTCAATCAATCGATGAGTTGATAAAGGAAAAAGCCCGGAGAAATGGTTTAAATATAGACAAACCATTCCCATTTATAATTGAAGGCGAGTTTAGTCAAATAAATTGGCACATCATTTCCCCCCAAGAAAAAGGGGGAAGTCACGATGATCATCTGGCAAAATCTTGGAAGAGAAAGGATTTAAATACGACAGGTAAGATTTTGGGTTTTTATTCGGAAAAACATCAAGCCATATTTACTCATCATACCCGATTTACTCACATGCATATTATGTACGAATCTGAAATGCTTTCCGGTCATGTTGATGACTTTATGGTGGAAAAACCATTTTCTATTTTATTTCCAACCGATTGAATATTAATAATTAATTCCCCCGATTATTTCCAATAAATTCCGCGCCTATGAATGGCGCAGAAAACACAAATTCCCGACTAGATTCCTTTCTTGAAAACCCGGCCAAGGGGCTGTGGACATTGGCCATCCCCATTATGGCGGGGATGGGAATCCATACCTTGTATACCATTGTAGATATGCTGTTTATCGGTCGCCTTGGTGGTGACGCTATCGCAGCGGTCGCATTCAATATGCCCCTGTTTTTTCTCGTTTTAGGATTGTCTTTTGGGGTGGGTAGCGGCGTCACCGCATCCATCGCCCGTTTTATCGGCGCCCGGGATAAAGTGAATGCAGACAATGCAGCGGAACACGCGGTGGCCATGGGATTAATCATCAGCACTGTTTTGACGACCCTGGGATTTATATACGGACCGGATTTATTACGCCGGTTGGGGGCCACAGAGGCCGTCCTGCCCCTCAGTTGGGATTACCTCAAGGTGAGCCTCGTTGGACTTCCCTTCATGGTCTTCTCCACATTTTTCCGCTCTATTCTCGCAGGCGAGGGCGATATGAAACTGCCTATGATGGTGGCGGGATTGGGCACAATTATGAATATCATATTGGACCCGATTTTTATTTTTACATTGGGTTTTGGTGTGGCCGGCGCGGCCATGGCGTCCGCCATTAGCCAAGCCATCGTCTTTGTCATTTTTGTTTATATGCTGTTTGTAAAAAAACATTCTTATGTTCGCTTCAAAATGCGGGATTTTTCACCCTCCCGGTTTATCCTGAAGGATATCATTCGCGTAGGGCTGCCCGCTTCCATGTCCATGATTATCATGGCCTTTGGCCAACTGGTGTTCAACCGTATCCTGGTTCAATTTTCTACTGACGCTGTGGCAGCTTACCAGGTAGGCGGCCGCCTGGATATGGTGATCTTTTTACCGATTATGGCTATCGCTTCAGCTTTAACCACCTTGGTGGGGATGTTTTTTGGCGCTAAGGAAATGGACAAGATCAAATCCATTGCCAAATACGGCATTACCCAGTCGGTAGTCATTACCGCTATCCTTTCGGTGATTATATTTTTTTTTGCACCCCAGGTTGTGAGTGGTTTTACACAAGAATCAGCGATCAATTTAATTGCCGTAACTTATTTGCGCTATATTTGTCTTATTTATCCCCTGATCGCCATCGGTATGACCATTGGCCGTATCCTCCAGGGATTGGGGAAAGGGATGCCCATGCTGGTGATTACTTCAATCCGCATTTTAGGCCTATCGGCGCCACTATCGTTAATTTTTACTATGGTCATGGATAAACCAATCGAATGGGTTTGGGTGGCCATGATCATTTCTACCATCGGTGCAGTGATCATTTCAGGGATTTGGTTAAGGTCAGCTTTTCGCACTTTGGTTACTATAAAAGTGTAGCCATTAGGCTAACCGCCCTAAATTTTAATTTGTTTGAAGATCCGTGCGTGACAATTAATATTGTCACCCCATGACCCCCCAACATGATTATGATTATGTGATCATCGGCTCCGGATTCGGTGGTTCAGTCTCCGCACTTCGACTTTCTGAAAAAGGGTATAAGGTACTGGTCATCGAGAAGGGGAAATGGTGGATCGCTGCTGATTTTCCCAAAACAATCTGGAACTTGAAAAAATGGATATGGGCGCCTATCCTGCGGCTATTTGGATTTTTCCAGATGACTTATTATCGCCATGTGGGCATTCTTTCCGGGGTGGGTGTGGGCGGCGGTTCCTTGGTGTATGCCAATACCTTACCGGTCCCGAAACAATCGTTTTATTCCAGTGGCAGTTGGTGCCAATTAAAAGATTGGGAATCTGAATTAAAACCCTTTTACAACTTAGCACTGAAAATGTTGGGCGCCAGCCCCAATCCCCGGTTGGAAAAAGGTGATGAGGCCCTGAAGGAACTTGCTTGTGATATGGGGAAGGAAGACCAATTCCATCCCACCAATGTTTCTGTTTATTTTGGGAAACCGGGGGAAACAGTACCCGATCCATACTTTGATGGCAAGGGCCCGGACCGAACAGGCTGTATTTATTGTGGCGGCTGTATGGTGGGCTGCCGCTATAATTCCAAGAATACACTGGATAAGAATTATTTACACTTGGCCCAGCATCATGGGGCAAAGATCCAGGCAGAATCTAAGGTTACCGATGTAAGGCCATTGGGGGAAAAAGGGGAAATGGGGTACACGGTTTCTTGGGAATCATCCACCGGATTCATGTTTAAAAAATCTGGGACTGTCGTTACAAGAGGCGTCGTTTTTTCCGGCGGTGTCCTGGGTACAGTCAAATTGCTTCTTGCGCTTATGCGTTCATCCCTGCCGAATTTATCCAAAAAGGTCGGTGCCATGGTCCGCACCAATTGCGAGGCCCTGATGCCCGTAACTGCCCTGGATAAAAAGACAGATTATTCCCAGGGGATTGCAATAGGGTCCATCCTCCACACCGATAGACATACCCATGTAGAGCCGGTGCGGTATTCGAAAGGGTCCGGTTTCTGGCGGCTAATTATGTTTCCCCGGGTAAATGGAAAAAATTTTATGAGTCGGATTGTGAGGATCGGCTGGGATTATCTCCGCCACCCCCTTCAAAATCTGAAGGTGTTATTCGTGGATGACTGGGCCCAGCGCACCCAGGTGATGTTATTTATGCAAACATTAGAAAGTACGCTTCAATTCAAAAAAGGACGCTTGGGGTCTTGGATGCGGACCGGAATCGAGGCCGGGGAAAAACCGACGCCCTTCATCCATGAAGCGGATGAATTGATAGATAAGTACGCAAAAAAAATAAACGGGAAACCCATGATGCCCTATAATGAAGCCTTGTTTGGGGTTCCCACGACAGCCCATATTCTTGGGGGCGCCTGTATGGGTGAAAACAGTAATGAAGGTGTTATCGATAAAAATAATCGCGTTTTTGGATATGAGAATATGTTCGTTTGCGATGGCGCCATGATTTCGGCCAATCCCGGTGTCAATCCATCACTCACAATTACATCCATTACTGAGCGTGCCATGAGTAAAATCCCACCTAAATAATGGGGACTTTTCAAACACATTACCGCACCTGCAACCTTTGCGAAGCCATGTGCGGTCTGGAAATTACCACTGAGAATGGAACGATCAATTCCATAGTCGGTGATAAAAAAGATCCCTTAAGCCGGGGACATATCTGCCCCAAGGCTCTGGCCTATAAAGACCTCCATGAAGACCCGGATCGTTTGAAGTTTCCGTTGAAAAAAACGGGTGACGGATGGGAGAAAATTTCTTGGGAAAATGCTTTTGATGAAGTGGCGAACAAATTAGTCAGCATCCAGGGTAAATATGGCAATAATGCAGTTGGCGTTTACCAGGGCAATCCATCGGTTCACAATTATGGTACCCTTCTCTATGCGCCAACATTTTTATCTTTTCTTCGTACGCGGAACAGGTTTTCTGCTTCTACCGTAGATCAAATCCCCCACCAGTTAGCCGCCTACATGATGTTCGGTCATCAACTTTTAGTCCCAATTCCCGACATAGATCGCACGCATTATATGATCATTATGGGCGGAAATCCTCTTGTCTCCAATGGGAGCCTCATGACAGCACCGGATGTGCGAAACCGCTTGAAGGCCATTCAAAAGCGGGGCGGGAAATTTATCGTGGTCGATCCCCGCCGGACTGAAACGGCAAAACTGGCGGATGATCATTTTTTCATAAAGCCGGGAACTGATGTCTATTTTTTAATCGGCCTCATTAACGAGGTCATTAACAATGGCTGGATAGAAAGTGGCCATTTGGAAACTGTCACCAAGAATATAGACGCCTTCCTGAACGCCATTCCAAAAATGGATTTGGATACAATTTCAAAATTGACGGGGATTCCTGCCGAAACCATACGACAGACAGCGAAGGATTTTTCTAAAGCGGAATCGGCCGTATGCTATGGAAGAATCGGATCCTGCACTCAAAAATTCGGCGGTACGGTCCACTGGCTGATAAACGTTCTGAATATAATCACGGGTAATATGGATTCCCCGGGTGGGGCCATGTTTACTACCCCAGCCTTAGATACGTTAGCGAATCCCCGAACTAGGGGCCATTATAACAAAGGCCGTAGCCGTGTGCGGGGTATTCCCGAATTTGCCGGGGAATATCCCGTGGTTACCATGGCGGATGAAATGTTGGTGAAAGGGGAAGGACAAATTCGCGCCATGGTGACTTCTGCCGGTAATCCGGTACTCTCAATTCCGGGAGGGGAAAAACTGGACCGGGCATTTGCAGGGCTGGACTTTATGGTTTCGATTGATTTTTATATCAATGAAACAACCCGCCATGCGGATATTATTCTACCCCCTGCTTTTAACCTGAACGGCGGCCATTTCGACCTCATTTTTAATGTACTGTCTGTCCGCGATACGGTGAAGTATTCTAAACCGGTATTTCCAAAAGAAGAGGGGAGCAAGTACGATTGGGAAATATTTTTAGAATTGACAGAACGGGTTGCCCAAAAGAAGGGCAAGAAATATTCGAAACTGAATCATTTTTTGTCCAGGAAACTTGGGCCGGAATGGCTTTTGGATTTGGGGATTAGGTTCGGGAAGTACGGCAGTTTAAAATCATTATTCAAATGGAATGGTCTATCGCTTGCCAAAGTGAAAAAACAGGTCCACGGTGTTGACCTGGGGCCTTTGAAACAAAACTTTCCGAATCGATTATTTACCAAGGACAAAAGAATAGATTTGGCGCCATCCGTTTTTATCGAAGATTTAGAAAGGGTAAAATCAAATTTATCCCAAAATAATCTAAATGGAGGAATGACACTTATTGGGAGACGTCAACTCCGAAGCAATAATTCATGGATGCATAATTGCCCCTCTCTTATGTCGGGGCATAATCGCTTTTTAGTGCTGATCAATCCTGAAGATGCCCAATCAAAATCAATTGGTGAGGGACAAAGGGTCAGGGTCGAGTCAGCTAATTTTCAATTAGAATTGGATGCCAAGTTAACCGATGAAATGATGCCTGGTGTGATCAGCATTCCCCATGGCTGGGGGCATGAAAATGAGGGTACGAACCAAAATGCGGCCGTGCGAAACGGGGGCGGCAACCTTAATGCATTGGGCGATGATAAAGCATTCGATCCTGTTTCCGGCAACGCGGATCTTCATATTAAAAATGTTCATCTAAAACCGCTGCCATAAATCGGGATTATTCCTTATTCAAATGTTTCGATCTTTGTAATTTCCCCGCCGTGATTGCAAGAATGAAGGAGGTATCATGGCTTTGCTTTCCCAAACAGAAATACAGTCCGACCTTAACGAATTAAATGGCTGGACTTTTGATGACAATGCTATTCATCGCAACGTAACTTTTGATTCCTATATGGAAGGAATCAAATTTGTGAACCGCTTGGCCGAAGTGGCCGAAGAGAAGAATCACCACCCTGACTTGATTGTTGGTTGGTGCAAGGTAGGTGTTACTTTTACCTCCCACGACCAAGGTGGTGTGACGGATCAATGTATCGCCATGGCCAAGGCTGTTGACTCACTATTATAATTAAAAACGAAATTTACTCATGAAAAAAATCCTGTTTAACTATGTATTCCTTTTTTCATTTCTAACCGGCCAAAATACCACATCAGCCGTTAAAGCTGCTACCGACCCTGTTTTGGATGGAGATGTGCTGAATGATCCGGCCTGGGCCGATGTTCCGGCTGTGACCACCTTCACGCAAAAAACACCCGATGAGGGTGAATCGGTTTCAGAGAAAACAGTAGTGAAGGTCATGTATTCGGACAAATACTTTTATGTATCCGTGGTAGCCTATGACCGAAATCCCGGGGAGATTGTCATTTCGGATACACGCCGGGATTCACCACTCAATAATTCGGATAGTTTTTCATTTATCATAGACACCTTCAAGGATTTCCAGACGGGTTATCTATTTGGAACAAATCCTGCGGGCATTGAATATGACGCCCAGATCACCGGTGGCGGTGAGGGCGGCAGTATTATGCGGCGATTCAGTATGGGCACCGGCGGCGGGTTCAATGTGAACTGGGATGCGGTTTGGGAAGTAAAGTCCCAAAAGAGCGATTTCGGATGGAGTGCCGAATTTGCCATCCCATTTAAATCATTGCGATACAAAAAGAAAAAGGATCAATCCTGGGGAATCAACTTTGAACGTGTTATTGCCCGGAAGAAAGAAGAAGCCCACTGGGCCCCGATCTCCAGGCAATTCACCATGAACCGATTGGTCTCAGCCGGAACCCTCACCCATATGAATGTGCCGGTTACACGGAACATCAAAATTATGCCCTATGGCTTAGGCCAAAATAACAAGACCAAGGGAGAAGAGTCGTCTTCGTCCAATGATGCCAATTTTGGCTTGGATGCAAAAGCAAGTATCGGATCTTCCCTGACCTTGGACCTTACTTACAATACAGATTTTGCCCAGGTGGAGGCGGATGAACAGCAGATCAACTTGGATCGGTTCAGCCTCTTTTTCCCGGAGAAAAGAGCATTCTTTTTGGAAAATGCTGGCCTTTTTTCTGTAGGTACGGGGGGTGGATTTTTCGGTCCTGACATAGAAATGTTTTTCAGCCGTCGAATTGGTGTGGGCCCAGGTGGCACGCCTGTCCCCATCATAGGCGGCGGTCGATTAACAGGCACAGTAGCTGGAATGAAAGTCGGCATCCTCAGTATGCGCACCGACGCCGTAAAGGATGTCACCGATGAAAACCATTATTCTGTTTTCCGGCTCAAGAAAGAATTACCCAACCGAACCCATTTTGGAACGATGGTTACTGCCTTGGATCATCTTGGGGAGGAGGGATACTTAAATCAGTCTTACGCATTTGATGCACAACTGGGCCTCGGTGAGGTGAGCAAAATTGTCGCTTTTGCCGGATTTACAGAAACGCCGGGATTGGAAAACCAAAATGCCTATGCCTACCGATTGGAATTGGCCCGGGATAAGAAACAGGTATCCACTTCTTTTTCTTATGATGAAGTAGGGGCAAACTTCAATCCGGAGATGGGTTATCTGAAGCGGGAGAATTACCGTAAATGGTCCGGCCGAATTTTCACCCGTTTCCGTCCCGAGAATAAACTGGGCCTGTTAGAGATTCGTCCCCATGTGAATTTCGATGGTTATTGGAAATTGGATGGGTTTCAGGAATCCGGCCGGTGGCACATTGATAACCATTGGGAATTCCGGTCCGGTTTTGAAGTACATACGGGGATAAATCTGGTGAAAGAGGGTGTATCAAAATCATTTGAAATTTCTGATGATGTCATCGTCCCCGAAGGCACTTATGATGATAAAGAAATCCAAATCCTCATCATGACGAATCAGGCCAGGCCGGTCAGTTTCTTCGCCATGAATCGAATCGGGGGCTTTTTTGGCGGAGATAGAATCAATGCAACACCGACGATCCGATTTCGCTACAAGGATAAATTCACCTCAGAATTCAGTTCAAATTATAACAAGGTAAATCTCCCGGGTGGAAAGTTTACTACCAACCTGATCCGCTCACGGCTGACTTATGCCTTTTCGCCCAAAATGTATATCCAATCCTTGCTCCAGTATAATAGCCGCTCCGATCAATGGTCTATGAATTGGCGTTTCATCTGGCAGCAATCGGCCGCAACAGGATTATACATAGTCTACAACCAAACTCAGGATTATGATGGTATTCCCACTGAATCCAGCACTAAATCCTTCGTTATTAAGTACAGCTATTTATTTGATGCATTGAAATAGCTATTTATTTAAACTACTTTTCATACGATTGTTTTAAAATCCATCTTTGATTATTCAATGAAAATGAGGTAGTAAAATGTCAATGGATCATGGATATGAGTATTGGACCGCCAAAATAAATGTACCGGTAATTGGTGAATGGCATGAAATGACCCAAGGTCGGATCGACAAATTTGCCGAAGCCACCGGGGATCACCAATGGATTCATGTGGACCCGGAACGGTCTGCGAAGGAATCTCCCTATGGTACAACGATAGCCCACGGATTTTTAACTCTGTCCCTGATACCATTATTAACCGATGATATGGATTTGGAGCAAATCCCGATTGAGGGAATCAAGCAGTTTGTGAATTATGGATCGAACAAGGTACGATATATGTCTCCTGTAAAACCGGGAGATATGGTACGATCAAATTATCATATTGTCAGGGTTGAAAAAATGCGCCGAACAGCCCTGAAAATTCTTAAAAAAGTTACGATTGAAATTGATGGGGCAAAAAAGCCGGCCTGCGTGGCTGAAACAGTTACACTCATTTTTTTCTAATATTTACACGCTCAGATTAGTGTCTTCCCATAGACATGGTTTACAGTTTGAGTGTTTAAAGAAGCCCTGG
>CAYFJU010000002.1:0-80192 GCA_964343505.1 uncultured bacterium | reverse complement strand
CTTCTTCGCAGGGCAGAAAGCCTTTATCGCATTCAGCCCGTTGGGGCGGTTTGGGCGGGTCTTCCCGGCAGGTAGTGGCCACAAAAATAAGGCTGATAAAAAAGAGAAAAGAAGGAAGCTGTTTCAGCAAATGGGTAAATTTAATTTTCCGAAATGATATTGGTCATGAGGTCATCCGCTTTTGCCTTAAAGGATTCGGGGACATAGAGTTTCACCGATCCGCCGGAAAGGCTCAATGCTTTAATGCTGAAAGCGGAACTCAAAAAATCCCCTTTGGTGTAACTGGGAATCCCATTTTCTTTCAACACCGTGGTAGCCATTTCCGCCAATAAGGCGCCGCTGAAATCAGCAATGGGGATCCAATTCATATTTTCCAGAGGTTTAGCGTCAGGATCGGCTTCCACTAAGGTAACACCGCAGTCAGCGCAAACAGTAATATCTTCTAAATATTCACTTTTACATTCGGGACAAAACATATCAGGACTCCATTGTTATGATTGAGTTTACCACAAGGCTTTGAAAAACACAAAATGATACCCACCCTGTCCCCGCATACTGCGCAGACACTCCTCCCGATGGAGGGGATTATTATTGGGGATTTTCAAAGCCTTCTACTCATAAATAGTTATCGGTCATACAAGGATGGCAGGTTAAATGCACCACCCCGCTGTTCCAATTTCAGGCCTCTGAGGTTTGGTGATTTCACATTCAGTTTTAGATAGACCCCGGAGGCATAGCCGGAGGGGGCCCAGTTAAGGCTCAACTCCCAGCAGTGGAGGTCCCGGTAAACGGAAAATGTGTGGCTCACTAGGTTTTGGTTGATGAGGTTAAAGCGGGCGTTGTACTGCACTTTCCAGTTTTCCGTCACCTGGATGGTGGAGTTGGTGGACATCCAGAATGTTTTATGGGGATTGTTGGGGTTGGCATTGTTGTAGGCAAAACTGAAACTGGCCGAGGTGGACCAAAGGTCACCGGTATTCTTTTGGCCTGAATCGCCGCTGCCCATAAACCTCCCCAGTAAATTAGCCCCATCCATCCGTTCTTCAGTTTCGGTGGTATCTTCTTCGGTTGTTTCTTCTTCCGGCTCAAAAGAGAGGCGTTTCCCCGCAAAGCGAAAACCGGTGGAAAAACGGGCGTTAATCAGGCGTGGAGTGGGTACACCACCGCTGGTTTTGAATGTGTTGATGCGCATATTCTTTTCCTTATCGAAATCGTACCAGTCGTGGGTCATAGAAAAATCCAGGTTCAGCTTGCGGCTGACATTGGCCCGGACCGATGAACTGATATTGCTCCATTGAAATTCATCCGCCACAAAATTACGGCTGGTCCCCATGCGCCAGGAAAAAAGATCTTGTTTTTTCTCCTTATCCCCATCCACGATCTTGGCCTGGAATACATTATTCATGGATATATTCATGGACTGGCTTTCGCCCCGGGGTGTGCCCCCGGCCAGGGTGCCGGAGAAACGGTCGAAATAAACCACTTCGCCATTATCCTGCTCAATGATTTCGTAATAGCCCGGGTTGGCCCCGAATACTTCCCGGGAAAAATCAGGACGGAATGAATAGCCGATGCTGGGTGAAATCACGTGGCGGATGGAATTGATCTTTCCAATCTTGATCGGAAAGAGGCCATAGATCTGTGTATTCATATTTACGTTGAATGAGCCTGTAGTCCGGGCCGCAAAGCCCTTTTCTTCCTGCCGAATAACCTGACCGGAAGTATCAATAAAACCGGTATAGGAACGGTTCACCCAATCGGATTTCAGGGAAATACTGGGGGAAACATTATAATATTTAAAGATCTTGGCAGACATATTTAACCCGGAAGAATGGGTCATATAATAATCGGCAAAAGTGTCATCCACGGGATTTCCATTTTTATCCATGATCCAGCGGAACCCGGTGGTGGTATCATCCACCGCGTAAGCTTCCGATTCGTAATAATTTTTAAGCTTATTTTTAAAGTTTGAGGAATAATTATATCTAATATTGTTATACCATTTTTTCTTTTTGGCTTTGGTGGGGAACAGGGCCCTTTGGCTATGGGTGAATTTCATCTGGGGAAGTGTATTGTTGGTAATATTCACCTGTTGGCCGGCGCGTGTCGGGTCGGAATAGAATACGGAATTAGGATCAATCTTCCGCTCCGCCATTAAATTTCTGATTGAAGATAAATTGATGGTTAGACTATTTTTTGGCCACCGTTTGGAATAGGTGGCATTGGAAACCGCCTGCTGGTTCAGGCGCTTGGTTTGTTCAATGCCCGTCCGACGGTTATAATCGCCACTGGAATAATAACTGGCGCTCACAGCGGCGGATTGATTGTTGCGCATTCGCTGGTTATGGCTCCAGCGCACCACATAATCACTCTGCTTATTTTTGAATAAATGCTGAATGTCCCTGTCTTCCGGCGGGACGGAGCCTGAAAACCGTTGTTTGGTCTCCAATTCAAAAGACCCGGAATAGGCATACCTCTTCACGTAATTATTTCGGGAACGAAGGGTGATCCCATCCCGGTCATAGAGGCTCATGGTAAATTTTGAATCAAAGAAATCGTTCGGAGCCCAGAAATAACCGAGACCATTGATATATTGGCCCCAGCGGGCATCGGTCCCGTAAGAAGGCATAATCCAGCCGGAATGACGGCGGCCTTTCTGGTGGGGGAAAACACCAAAGGGTAAACCAAAAACAGGTATATTTGCAATGTAGAGAACGATGGGGCGGGCCACCACTTTATCCTCGTTTATCATTTTCATATTCTTGCTCTCGAAATGGAAATGGGGGTCATCCAAGTCGCAAGTGGTATAGGCCGCTTCATCAATATAAAACACATCCATACTTTGGTTGCGAATTTCCTGCCCGTGATAATAGCCATCCTCCGCTTTGGTTTTGCCCCGTACGACCTTCCCGTGGCGTGTTTCCAAATTATAGACCATGGAGTCGCCCTCCATGGGTTCTTCCCCGGTTTCAGCCATGGAAGGTCGAATGTAGCCGTAGGCCGTATCCCGTTTCGATTCCGGGAGTGCTTTTAAGAGATTGTTACGCCATGCCACGTTGATAAAGCCGGCGGTGAGGTTTATGTTGGTATAATCAATCGTGGCATCGCCGTGAAGATCCGTGAATTCATTGGCAACATCATAATCAATATCTTCCGATTCATAGATGATGGGTCCCTCTACGTCGCTGCCGGTCGTATCAGGCGTATAGGTGCCGCGGGAACCGCCGGTCACGAATATTTTCTCCAGGTCATTTTCACCAAATTTCATGGAGATCGTATCGCCGGAGGCTTCGTTTCGACCTTGGTAGACGGAATCTTCAAAAATATGGTATAGGGTTGTGGCCATCCCTTCCAATCGCATGGAGTCCAGTTTTCCATCTACGAAAAATCCCCGCATTACGGAACCGGTCATATCATCTGAAAAAGTAAGTGAATCCTGGAAGAAGGTGGTATCTTCATCCGCAATTTCAGTCCATTCCCGAACCCCTGTAGCGGCATGGGTCACATGGGCCGCTTTCGGAATGAACAGGTTTTTTAGCGTTTCCTCTTCGTATTCGAGGTAAATCTCATTGCCGGCGATGGTCTGCTCATTGTCCACAATTTGGGGTTTGATGCGGAGGACCGTTTTGCCATTCTCCCTGTCGTAAACCGCTTCCCCGCAGGTGGCGATGCGGCCTTCCTCAGTGATAGATACATTGCCCCGGGCGGCATAAGAGACACCGTCCACTTCCGGAAGATCAACATATTCGATCCGCTCGGCCTGAATGGTTTGCTTTTCCTGGACGAGGGTGGCGCTGCCATTGGCGGAACCGCTGTCCAGTTCCGAAAAGTAAAATAAGGTGTCGGCGACCAAACTGTAAGTCGTATCCCAGACATGGGTATTGCTGTAACCAATCATGATATCCTTGGGGGAATCCACGAATAGAGAATCGCAGGTGAGATTCTGTACATCTTTCTCCATGACTACATTTCCAAAAAGAAATCCGCGCTCCGTTTTTTGATTGAAACGGGCCCAGTCGCAATTCATCACCATTTCACCTTTTTTGAAAATAACATTCCCTTTCAGGTATTGCATGGAAACACCATCCACGGTGATATTTTCCAGCACGTCGGCCTGCTTCAGGCGCAGGCGGTCATCCTGGGCAAAGGATGCAGAAAGGAGCAAGGTGAAAAGGAGGAATCCCATTTTCACTTTTATTTTCCCCAGGCCGTTAGGGAATAGGGTGGAATAGATGTAAGACCGCATTAATCAGAATAGCGTTTTGGCCAAAGATCCTTTAGCCGACCTCGAATGTATTCTTCATATCCTAACTCGGTAGGGCGGTAAAAGGTTTCCTGTTTTCCTTCAGGAAAATAATCCACATCCACGAAATGATCCGGGTGGTTGTGGGGATAATCATAATCCTTGCCGTAGTTCAGGGATTTCATCAATCCTGTGGGCGCATTCCGCAAATGGAGGGGAACACCGGGAGTACCTTCTTGGGAAACTTTTCTTTTGGCTGAATTCACGGCCATATAACTGGCGTTGGATTTGGGGGCCGCAGCCAGGTAGGTTGTGACTTGCGATAAAATGATCGATGCCTCTGGCATCCCAATCATGTGCACCGCTTGGAAGCCGGCGGTGGCGATAGTGAGCCCTTGGGGGTCAGCGTTGCCGATATCTTCCGATGCGAGAATGATCAGGCGCCGGGCGATGAATTCCGGTTTTTCGCCCCCTTCCAGCATGACGGCCAGCCAATAGACGGCCGCGTCAGGATCACTCCCCCGCACCGATTTGATGAAGGCGCTGATGGTATCGTAATGGTAATCGCCTGTTTTGTCGTAAAGCTGTGTTTTACTTTGCAGCGCTTCGTTCAGGATTTCATTTGAAATGGGGCCCTCATTCCCAACCAGGCTGGCGGCCAGTTCAAGGGTATTCAACATTTTTCGCGCATCCCCGCCAGCGGATTGAATCAGTTTCATCCTGACACTATTTCCGATTTTTAACGATCCTTTGGATAAAACGATGTCCTCTTTAAAAGAGCGGTCCAGCACCAAATTGAGTTGGTCTTCAGATAGGGGTTTCAGAGTCAGAATACGACAGCGGGATAAGAGAGGGGAAATCACTTCGAAAGATGGATTTTCTGTGGTGGCGCCGATCAAGGTCACCACACCTTCCTCTACTGCGTGGAGCAGGGCATCCTGCTGGGATTTGCTGAAGCGGTGAATTTCATCAATGAACAGGATGGTCGGTTTTCCCAAGTCCCGGTTGGCCTTGCCCTGTTCAATCACCTTGCGCAGGTCCCTCACACCACTGGATACGGCGGACAATTCATGGATCTCCGCTTTTAAGCTGTTGGCAATGATCCGGGCCAGGGTGGTTTTGCCCGTCCCCGGGGGCCCCCAGAATATGAGAGAGAATATTTGCTTCTTTTCCAAGAGTTTTGACAGGATTTTTTGTTCATCCACAAGGTGGGATTGGCCAATGAATCCGGATAATGAATTGGGCCGGACGCGGTCTGCCAGGGGCGGCAAATGCTGATTAAACAGGGAAGGTGGGACTGTCATGATTGAATATACCGTAATTCACGTGGGGAAATTTACAGTAATTCCATTCAGTCAATTGATGTAAACTTCGGCCTTTCTATTGGAGAAAAAATATGAAATTCAAATGGCAAATACCCGCAATGGCACTTTTACTGCTGATTGCCGGATGCAGTGAGGAAGATAAAGTGATAGATGGAGAATTACTTATTGAAGATTTAGTTGTAGGTGAGGGCGCAGAAGCGGTTCGCCACAGCATCGTTACAGTGAATTATACAGGCTGGCTGGAAGACGGGACTAAATTTGATTCCTCCCTGAACCCGGGCCGCAGCCCCTTCCGGTTTACGGTGGGTGCCAGCCAGGTGATCAAGGGCTGGGACGAAGGCATCCAGGGAATGAAAGTCGGCGGCAAACGCAAATTAACTATTCCCCCAAGTATGGGATACGGAAACCGTGATATGGGCGTCATTCCACCAAATTCAACCCTCATTTTTGAGGTGGATTTACTCGTTGTAGAATGATTACACTCTATTCTGTGTAGCAGCAGACAAATCTACAGTTAGGCAACCTCAGGCAAATTATTGGCCGATGAAATAAAACATACCTATCGGTCCATCTATAATCTCCCCTATCAATATACGATTAGGGCAAAAGTGTTGTTTGGACGCAAGATAATGCGATTCAAACAATGGGAGATGGATCATATCGGAGACTTCCTCCAAACCCACGCGAATGGGGGGAACATCCTTGATATTGGATGTTCCACGGGACATATGGTGAAAACCTTGTCCCAGCGATTTGGCGCCCATCGCGTTCAAGGTGCCGATATTCATTTAGATTCGGTAGAACGGAACCGGAATGTCCATCATCAGAATCAATTCCACCACATCCGTAACGGGTTTTATAAAGAAAATAGGGGACGATTCAGTGCCGTTACCCTGATGCATGTCTTGGAACATGTGGATCATCCTATCGAATTACTTCATCATGTCAAAACCCTATTAACGGATGATGGTATTCTGGTATTGTGTGTCCCCCAAGAAAGAATCCGGGGAGATGCAGCTATTTTTGAAAATATACTTAATATGAGCCGCGGAAAATTTTCCAACGTTCACGTGCGAAAATATTGTTACAACCGCTTGACGGGGGAAGCAAAGGAAGCTGGTTTGGATATCATCGATCATCGGTATATTCACGGATTCTTCCCTTCCGCAAACCAAAAAAGTTTCGCCAACCACAGCCTGATCCTATATACAAGAAACTCCCGTTAGAAACCGGGACTTGAAGAGCTACTGAGCGGGATCCCCGCCAAAGGCGGGCAGGGAACCGCTGAACAATAGTTAAGATTCATTGAGCCACTGAGCGGGATCGAACCGCTGACCTACGCATTACGAATGCGTTGCTCTACCAGCTGAGCTACAGTGGCGAAATTTTAATAAGCTGCCCCACCTTCGTTTCTACGCCAGGCAAAGTGTCCACGAATAGCGGGGAGCTATTTATCCGAAACACTTCACCGCCAAGTGAATGACGGCGGGCAGTGGCCTAATTAGCCTGAAAATAGCGGCGGAAAATACGTTGTTTTAAAGTTTGGGTAAAAAGAATTAGTCAGTCTTTTTGCGGCTGATAATATTTCGCCGTCCGGTAAGCGCCATAGACTTCCCCGCCATAAAACGTAATCGCCATTCCCACATACAATGGTGCGAAAATACTTTCTTTTTTTAATGATTGGTATCCAGCATTTATGGCCAGAGCTGACATGAGGAAACCATAAAGACCATCAGCGGGCCGGCCGGCATAGGCTCGACCCAAACCGGGGACGACCATTGATAATCCGGCGGCGATAAAGGGCGACTTTGTTGAAGCAGGGGCTGAGGCATAATTAATCGGATCAATTAATCTCCCATCGGAATGGAATTCACCGCCCATCTTCTGGTGTGCCTGAAATGCATTGGGATTGCAGCGTATGATCCGGTCCGACGCCATAAAGAGACCTTTTGCCACACCGTGCTCGTGAATTGCATTCGCTCCATAATTAGAGCAGCTGGGATAAAATTGGCAGTTCAGATATGTTTCATTGTAGGATAATCGCTGCCATTTGGTTATTGGAAAGAGGAATATTTTTTTCAGCGCAGAAGTATTCGGGGCATGATAAAGTGAGTCAACTGGATATTGGGCTGTGAGGGGAAAAGTGAAAGCAATCAATAATAATTTAATCCCCATCCGAAACAACCTGTCATTGCGAGCGAAACCAGAGGTTGAGCGAAGCAATCCCATTTGTTTTAACTGTTGGGATAGCCGCATCGCTCCGCTTCTCGCAATGACATGATAATTTTTATTCAAACCAACCTTCCGATAAATCTTTCCATTTTGGATTCATTGAATTGATCAAATCCATCTTCTTTTGTCTTGACCCGGCTTTGATTCGTTTTTCTTCATTTATAGCTTCCCATGGATCATTTGTTTCTGCATAGTAAACCAGTTTGTTGCAATTATACCGTGCTGTAAAAGAACGTTTATTGATTTTATTTTTATGGCACCATACCCTGTTTTGCAATTCATTGGTCATACCGGTGTAGAGAACAGAATTATTCTTATTGGTCATAATATACACATAGTAGGATCGGTCTTCCACATGTCAAATATACATTGTTTTATGAATTGATGGGGCAGGTGTTATTCTGAGGTTATGCATTAGGGATTGCCGCGTCGCTCCGCTCCTCGCCTGCCCGCTCGGCTTGTGCGCCGAGGTGTACAGGAGGGCAATGACGAAAGGAACGAAGAATAATAATTTTCCTTGATTGATAATTGGATAACATGGAATTTTCAACTCGATGGGACAGGTAAAACCATCCATACTTCTCATTTTGGCAGTTATTTTGTCTGCCGGCCTGTTTGCCCAGGCGCAAAAACTCTATATACTCCATACGAATAATACCAATGGTGCTCTGGAAAATTGTTATTGCCCCGATCATCCTTTCGGCGCTGTTGAAAAACGGGTGGTATTCGTGGAAGAATTCTTGCTAAACCATCCCAATACAATCCTGGTTGATGCGGGGGACATTTTTACCATTACCCATCAATCCATCAAAGACAGCCTCATGGCAGAAGCGTACCGTCTTTTACCCTATGATGCCATTCTCCCCGGGGACCAGGAATTGACATTGGAATTGGATAAATTTACTCACTTATTGAACCAGATGAATATTAATGTGGTGGCGACCAACATTACCCTGGATGGGATTGACCGCTTTGTCACATCCCACATTGTTGAAAGAGAGGGGATTAAAATTGCCATTCTGGGCATCATGGATCCTTATGCGATCAAGTATTATGGAGCTGAACTAAAGAATCGTGTCCGATTGGAAGATCCGCTTGAAGCAGTAAAATCAGAGATGAAAAATTTATCAGATGAGGCAGATATATTTGTTCTGCTTACTCATCAGGGTGCAGATTTGGATTATGCTATGGCAGAAAAAATAGATGGCCTCCATGTGATTGTGGGGTCACATAGTCAATCCCCAATGAGCGAGCCAGAAGAGGTAAACGGTACTTTAATTGTTCAGGCAGGGAAAGAAGGGTATTTCGTCGGTGTTGCAGAATTAAGGATCAATGGAAGAGATGTTGTTTCAAAATCCGGACGGATTGACACCATGAAGCTTGGGATGCCCGATGATGACCGTGTCATGGATTTGATTCATGAATACGAGCAGAAAACGGGTAGAATTAATCGCCGAAAATTAAAATTGAAAGAAAATAAATAATGGATCAATCAATCGAAATGTTAGCATCCAACCCGGTGTATATGGCCGTGGCCGTTGTGTTGGCCATCATCATTTTACTGGGCGTCATTAAAAAGCTGATTAAACTGGTTATGGTGGTTAGCGCCATCCTGGTCTTATGGGTGGCCTACATGGTTTGGACCGGCCAGGACGTGACTGTTGAAACACTCAAAGAAGGTCTGCAATCCGGTGTGGAAACGGTTAAGGAGAAAGCATCCGAAGCCAGCGAAAAAGTGAAGGAATCGGTGGCTAAAAAAGTGGAAGAAAAAACAGAAGAAAAGCTGAATTCTATTCTTCCAAAAAAAGATAATTAATTAAAGGATGTGAGCCTTGCTCACTTCGCCATCAACTTTTCATTCGCCACGCGCAGCCGGCCCGTGAGCAGTTTAATAATTCCTTCCATAATATCACTCTGGCTCCCCATTACTTCATAAAATCCTTCCTGCTCAATTTTAAACAGCGTTGAATCTTCCGTGACGGTGGCATCTGCAGAGCGGGGTTCATCATCTAAAAGGGCCATCTCACCAAGACAGGTTCCCTTACCCAGCATGGCCAGTTCCTGATTGCCTTTATGGATTTTTACGTTTCCATCCACGACGATGAATAAAGAATCACCATAATCCCCTTCAGCAAAAATAGGTGAATTGGCTTCATACTGCACTTCCTCCGTGATTTGGGCTACGCGGGATAAATTTTCCGCTGGAATGGTCTTAAACAGATCAACGGATTTCAGAATAATTGTTTTTTCTAATGTGGAATACATACTTAGCTCAACAACCTCTAATTTAAAACGATCCGCAGGAATGAAATCAAGTTTAGTCCCGTTTTTTTGGATTTGCCGAGTGAGGAGTTCCTGGTTTGCTTTTGAACCGGGAACTTTCTCCCAATCCAAATTTTGGATCACATCCATTTTTTCAGATTTTAATAAATAATCTAAAGCAATGACAGATTCCCATTTATTGGGAGAATATACAGCATCGGTTAATTCCTGATCCAGGTTACTGGGAAGATCGTTGAAATTACTGTGGCCAACCTCACTCCGTTTTCCGATGGGAATCGGTTCAATGAGGGGATTAATCATGTCCCGTTCTTCCTTGGAAAAAATGTTTTCAAAAAATTCCAGTAGAAATGGCAGTTTGGCGGGATCACCGGATTTGACTGTATGGATGTACGTTTCGATGGGTGTATCCGGAACATCCATGACGCCCAGCTTTAACAGTGTGGGCAAGGTGTTTTGAATTTCATTGTTCAGATGATCATTCATGAGGAATTTATTATCATCCTCAGGAATCAATTTAATCGCTTCATTCAGGGCATAAACTTTACGGGCGACCGCGTTGATTTCTTCAGAAATATTTGCTTTTTTCTCGTCACCGATGGGATGCACGCGGGCGACCGCTAATAAAGAATCAACCACTTCGTTATAAATATCCTGGTCATCCCGGTTCAGTTGGTCCAATAACATATCAATCGTTTGATCATTGGGATATTCGCGCAGGGTACGGATAATGCCCATCCGAAGTTTGCGGTTGAGATCACGAGAATCGAATAATTTTTGAAATTCCTCCAGAGTTAAATCATCGGAAAATTTCAGGAGTGTCAGACGCGCTTGGAGGCTGGTTTTGGGCAAATCAAGGTTAGAAATAATAGCCGGAATCAATTCTGGGTCCTGACGTTTTTCAGCAATGGTTAGGGCCACATTGCTTATAAGGTCACCTTCATTCCTGAGAAAAGAGATCAGTTTTTCCTGCGGCAGAATGCTGTCATTATGAACCAAACGATGCAGGGCTGTGGCTTGGGCAGATTCATCTTGGCTGTCCAGCATTTCATTTAATATTGCCGCGGCCCGATCCTTAGGACCATTCCCCAATTGAAGGATCGCTGCCGCCGCGGCAGCGCGCGTTTCAAGTGATTCACCTGAAAGAAAGTGTTCTAAGTCCGGTAATACATTTGCCAGCTTCCTGCGTCCGGCAACCATAATGGCTTCCACCGCAACGGCATCACCTTTTTTCATGGCCGCAATGATATCGTCGTTGGAAATAATGATTTCTTCATCCCAGGCCATGGATAAAATGCGTTTACGGACCTCAATACTGCCCTCAATAAATAAACGATTAATTGATTTTTCCCATGATGATAGGGGCAGGCCTTCAATAATCTCCAGGGCGAAGAGCTGCTGAATCTCATCTTCCGAGGATAGGGTTTGTTCAATCGTTTTCACCATGGCCGCATCCTGGACGTCCACATTGAGTTCTTCAAAATCAATTTGTCTTTTGGCAATGGCCGTCTGTAATTGGTTAACATAACCGGTCTTCACACGAATGGCAGTAAAAAGCCAAGCAGCAATAGACAAAAGGGAAAGGATACTTAAATATTGGGAGGCATTAATTTTAACCAACAGAAAGGTCGCTAAACCGCCAACTCCCTCAGCGATAGATTTGACCGTACCAATGATTTGCGGTTTAATAGATTTCCGAGTATCAGGCGGGACAGGGAGCCAAAGCAACTCTAGTGAAGAACTGTTAATCGTAAACTTAAAAGTTTGATCGGAAAATTTTGCAATACTGGCGCTCATGAGCACTGGGGCAATTAAGACTGATGTTACCCCTGCAATGAGGAAGAATGGTAAGGCCAGCAAGCCGATAAGAATACCAAACCTGGATAGGACCGGTCCAGTGATAAAAAACTGCATAATGATTGAAGCGGCCCCGGCGATTGAGTAAAAGGTGCCAAAAAAGGATACAAGGTCAGCCTCGTTGTGGAAGGAATCACTGGCGATAATTTTAAATTGGTAATCGACCAAAGTGGTGACGACGGCGGAAAGGGCAACAATTGTTCCGATTCCAATTAAGAAAGGATCCGCTTTCTGCTTTTTCTTTTTCTCATCTTTTTTGGCCGGTTTTACGACCCCTTTTTTGACCGGTTCTTTTTTAAAATATTGCATGGCCATCAGGCCGAACACAGTCGCAAGTCCCAAAAATCCCGCGGCGAGGAATAACAATTCGTCGGTCCCAAATGCGCCGACAAAGGGCTTGAGATTCATCCCGATGATCATCACTGCGAATGAACCACCCCCCGCAATAATACCAAACAGACGCTTGGCTTGCTGGGGTTCGAATGAGTCACTGGCAAAAATCCAGAATTGGATCAGCATGATGCCCACAACTACTTCAACCCACACATACACAACGGGAACCATAAATCCGGTAATGATAGGCTGGGTCAAAATGAATGATACCGCAAAAATGGCGCAGGTCATCATGAACAGCACCCGCGGCGCTAATTTTTTTGATAACTTGGTATAATAGGTGAGGATGGGGGCAATGACGATGGCCACCGCCAAAAACATGAGGGGCAAAATGGATTTGTCAAAGCGGCTTAAGAAATAGGCATCTCTCGCTGTTTTGGCCACCATACCCATAGCCACCGTAAAGAAGGAGAAAAAGAAAAAGGTGAGGACCATTTTAGCCTCACCCTGTTTAATGTTGATAATTTTCTTTAAGAATTTCAAATTAGATCAAATCAGATTCCGGCAATGATGGTACTGACGGAATAATCAAAACCGCTCTCGTTGAGAAAATCCATGATGTATCCCGCAAAGAAGCCGATGAAGATCAAACACAGTGCGATGAAAACCAAGGTAATGATCAGTAGAATGCCATTGATGAGAAAATATACCCTGAACTGGTCCATGGCTGTGACAAAACTGACACTATCCTTGTTATAAGCGGCAAATTTTAAATGGTTGGCCCCATTAGTCAATTTTGTGCCCATAACAATAGTAATAATTCCCATGATCACCGTGGGAATGGAAAAAAAGAGAATTGTCAGGCAGTAAATGGCCCCGGTAATGATATTCATGATACCCACAAAGCGTGTCCATTTGACCAGGTTTTCCAGGGTCATTTGACCGAAAGAATCCAAGTTATAATTAAGGGAATTTTCTGCTGGGTTCTGGTTTGGTTCCATGATGCTCATAACAGGTCACTGGCCAAGTCAGCCAGGAAAGACCTTTCTCCTTTCTCTAATGTTATATGGGCGAAAATATTCTGGTTTGTCATGCGGTTGATTAAATAGCTTAACCCATTGGAGAGTTTATCCAAATAGGGCTGGTCAATTTGGTGAATGTCCCCGGTGAAAACGATTTTGGTCCCTTCACCGGCACGGGTGATAATTGTTTTCACTTCGTGTGGCGTCAGATTCTGGGCCTCGTCCACAATGAAAAAGACTTTCTGCAGGCTGCGGCCGCGGATATAGGCCAGGGGCGTAATAACGAGTTTTTCCTGCTCCAGCATTTCATGGATCTTTTGCGCTTTGGGATCATTCTCTTTGAATTGATGTCGGATGACACCCAGGTTATCCCACAGGGGTTGCATGTAGGGGTCAATCTTGGATTGGATATCTCCGGGAAGAAAACCAATATCTTTATTACTGAGGGGGACAATCGGCCTCGCTAAATAAACCTGCCGGTATTGTGACCGGCATTCCAAAGCGCCGGCTAAAGCCAATAATGTTTTCCCTGTCCCTGCTTTGCCGGAGAGGGTGACCAATTGGATTTTAGGATTGGTGAGTGCCGCTAAGGCAAAGGCCTGTTCCGAATTCCGCGGGGTAATACCGTAGGCCGGCGTTTTGTCTACTTTATAAAATTGGCTCTCAAACCCGTCGTAGGTGGCCAAAGCGGATTTATGTTCATTGCGCAGGATGAAATTTTCGTTGGGCAGGGGCGTCGACACTTCCGGAATCCCCGCTGCATCAATATGAAAAGGGCTGCTGTATAGGGAATCAATGGTGGCGGTGGGCAGGTTTTCAACCAGGCGTTTGCCCGTATAGATTTTTTCAACACTTTCGATTTTATCCGTGGTGTAATCCTGTGCCGGGAGGCCCATTGCTTTTGCCTTCATACGCAGGTTGGTATCCTTGGTTACCAGGATCACAGACCGGGATTTTTCCTGTTTTTGCAACCGGAGGGCCGCGTTGAGGATTCGCACATCGGGGATATCATCCTGGAAAACCTCCAACAGATCTTCATCCCAAGTCTGGTTCACAATCACCCTGATTTTCCCATGCTCTTCACCTAGAGACACACCGGACTTAAATAACTTATCCCCGGTGATTTCGTCCAAATCTCTTAAGAAATCCCTGGCATGGAAATTGATTTGTTCGTTCCCCCGTTTGAAATTATCTAATTCTTCCAAAACGGTGATGGGAATAGCCACATCATTTTCTTCAAAATGGTGGATGCAGCTGGAGTCATGGAGGATAACATTTGTATCGAGTACAAGCAGTTTGGCTTTTTTCTTCCTAGGCATATAAACCTTTAGTATGTGGATTTTTTGTGATACTATAAAACATTGACACAATGAAGTTATCTGAGATTGAATAGAATCACAAGAGATGAACCTGAATTATCTTAAAATGAAAGGATTCGGGAATTGTTAAAAAGTGTTTACTTTATTCTCAGGAATAGTTTACAATTCAGGTACTCTGTTTCCGAGGAAAATGGATGAGAACTATCAATATACTTCAATTTCCCGATCTGTTTTTATTTCGGCGGTTAATGAATAAGGCAGCACTGGCGGGATTTGCGTTATGTCTCCTCTCTTGTGGCGAGAGGATTATTGATACAGAAAAAACCGCTTCTGTGAGCAACAATGACTTCATCCTGTCATTAACCATTTCAGATGAAATTGTCCGTCTGGATGACAGTATCAAACTCACCGCGAAAATTGTTCGTAAAATTCATAAAGATTCAATCGAGGGCATCGTGTCCATGAAAATGATTATGGATGCTGTTGGTGGTACGATAGACGGGCACAGTTTCAGTTCAGCCTCAAATATCACTGTTTCAATGGATGATAACAAAGGATCGGAATTTCAGGCCCTGGCATTTTTCCTGCCGAGTTATAAGTATAATTCTTCGAAGAAGGAATATTATGACTATAAGGAGAAAGGACACGTGTCTGTTACTTTTGATGGTATGTCTGTTTCATTGGTTGTAAGTATGGTGGCGCCAAGATGATTAGAAATATCCTTTACTTAATTATCATTTTTTCCGTTCTTTGGGGACAACAGCGTCCCCCAGCATCGGCAATGCGTTCGCCGACCAGTGTCGTACAGCGACCAGCAAGCGGTGGGATGACCTCACTCCGTGATCTCGATTATGAAGTGGTCAAGCTCAGCTATATCCAAACAGATCGCGCCTTAGCGATCCTGAAAACGATGGGATATTCTGTTGTGGAATTCAAAGCAGGGAAAGGAGAAATAAACGGAGAAAACGTTTTTACGCCCACATTTTCCAATAAAAATATGAATCTAAATACACCGGGCGCCCTGCCGGTTATCATCAAACTCCCCGATACAGAAACAATTTCACTGGTGGAGAAAAGTAGGGCCAAATCCACCAGTAAAAAGTCAGCTCTCGGTGTTGATCTCGGCGGTGTAACCCTGGATAATACAACCAGCGGTGAACCGATGCAGCGTCTTTTGGTTGGATACAAACCGGGCAATTTCAATTCTCTGGCGCGGCTGTTGGATTTTATCCAGAATAAAATTGATGTACCCGCCAATCAAATTGTTATTGAGGCTTTGGTCCTGGAGTTGAATTCCGATCAATTGGATGAACTGGGAATTGATTTTTCCAGCGCCGGCCAAGGGTATTCAGCAACATTTCCGCCTCCCCAAGGCGGGTCAATTTCACCCTTTACAGTCGTTTTGGATCGCACATTGTTGGGCAGTACATCAAATTTTCGGGCCAATATAGAAGCTTTAATCAGCTCCAAAGCGGCGGAAATTTTATCTAAACCGTCCGTATTGGTTTTGGATGGGCGCCAGGCCCGGATTCAGGTCGGCCAGCAGATTCCCATCGTAAAAACAACCGATACACAAATTTCCCAAACACGGTCGGTGGATTATATTCCCGTGGGGATTGTGTTGAACCTTAGACCGCGAATCAGTGAAGATGGTTCCCGTGTAACCATCCAGGTTGAAACCATCATCAGCGAAACAGAAGAACGGATTGGGGCCGCCGGCGGGGGTGTGGAATCCGCACCGATCATTAACAATCGGAAAGTTCAATCCTTCGTGCGCGTGGCCAATAACACACCCTTCATCATCGGCGGCTTGATTAACAAAAAAACAACCGATAATGAGGGCGGTGTGCCGGGGATGAAGGATTTGCCCATAATAGGCCGGCTGTTTGCCGTTTCAACGAAGCAATTGGTTAAAAAAGAAGTCATCGTGGTGATCACGCCCCATATCATCACCGAATCAGAAGACAATTTCAGCCGCGTCATTCCCCAGGATTCGGAGCTGTTTAATGCATTTGGCAATCGGTCCTTCCCCAACTCTTACCGCATTCAGCATTCGGATGTGTTCGATTTGAGTTTTATTTATGAAAGTCCTGTGTTCCGGGATATAATTGATGAAGTGAATAAACGCTCGGAAAAAGACAAAACTTTGATGGTCCGGGAACCGTACAAAAGCCTGATTGAAGGAAAGGTACCGGGAGAGGGTATCCTTGTCAGGCGAATGCTTCTGGATGTGATTGAAAAACTGGGTTATCATAAACATATCGACCCAGAAAAAGTTATTTATTTTCTGGAGTCCGATGCCGACCCCGCCGGTTTTCGGGTAGCCCCATTAGCCAATGATATTCGGAATATTCCGGCAGGAAGGGCTCTTCAATTGAGTTATACCATCAAGGGCAAAGCGACGGTTCAAAAACCATTTGTGCGCCCTACGGCTGAGGCAAAGTATATCAGTATTACCGATTCGTATAAGAATGTATTAAAAGATTTGAATAAAAGAGGGGAGGATCCAACCGAAGACAGTTTTACAATTTTAGTCTCCAGGGATAAAGATGAACGGCGATTGTACGATGTGCTGGTGATGAAAAAGTTGCTTGAGATGAATCCTGATCTGGAGTTAACCTTGCAATACTTCAAACCGGGGATTGAAATCCTTTTTCCTTCACCGGATGTCCTCCTAAGTAACAACCATGTGGTAGATAGGGATGCAGCCAAATATTTCTATGAAGTGAATGATTATTATGGATCATTTGAACAGGAATTCAATCGCTCAACAGCGGAATTGGGTGATTTAATTCAAGAAAGAAGATAAAACCTGTGAGTAGTATCACATGGGAATTCATCATAAAAGAATAGATTTCGTTACTCTCAGTGGGGGAAAGACTTGATAAGTAATCATAAACCAAACTCATCAAGGAGGATGAAATGAAGTTAATCAAGTTAATACTGGCTGGTTCACTGATGTTGACCTTCTCCCTTGCACAGGATACGCAGGGTGGTGGTCAACAAGGTGGTCAGCCCGAATCTCATTGTGACCCCAATGCTGACTATCCTAACAACCCCCCAGGAGAAGGTCAGGGATGTGGAAACTATGAAGACTGTAATGGCAATGGTGCCTTCGATTTAGGTGAGCCCTGCTTCGACTCCCCGCCCTTTGGCGATGTTGATGCCAGCGGTGACGGCGTCATTGACCGGGATGAAGCCCGGGCTTTTTTTGGCGATGACCCCAACTTCGAAGCCAATTTCACGGCCCGTGCCGGTGAAGATGGTGTGGTAGACCCAGCGGAATATGCCGCTGGCGGTCCTGGTGAAGGTGGTGAACATGGCGGACAAGAAGGACAAACCTTCTATTGTGGTGAATGCGACATGGAATTTGGTTCTGAAGCAGAAATGCATCAGCATATGGAAGAACACCATCATCCAGGCGGCGGTGAACCGGACCCGGTTTGGGAAGCCTTTACCAATGCCTTGGCCAATGGCGCAACACCGGAGGAAGCCTTTCAATCCGCGGCTGATAAAGTCTATGAACTGGAAGTCGCCTCAGGTAATATGACTGAAGCAGAGTACAATGAAGGTAAAGAAAAGGCTTGGGCCGCCTTCCAGGAAGCGCTGGCAAACGGCGCCACACCGGAAGATGCTTTTGGTGCCGCTGCGGCAACTGCCGAAGGTCCCCCGCCCACCAATCACTATGACGCCAACTGCGGTGCCATCTGTGGTAATATGGGCGACTATTTTGTTGATACCAATGGCAATGGCCAAATAGATGATGTTCCTGAAGAAGGTCCTTTTGCCATCTGGCATCAGGATGCGGACGGAAACGATGTCAATTGCAATTGTGGTGGCGGAAACAACTAAGTAAACCACACTAACTCAAATGAATCAAAGCCCTCCCGCATTTCCTGCCTGCCGGTAGGCTGGTGCGGGGGGGCTTTTTTGTATTCCGGATGTAGATTAGTCATGGACCAAAAAAGGAATTCACCATGTTTGAATCAGGATTATTAAAAGATAAAACCATTATTATCACTGGCGGCGGGACAGGATTGGGGAAATCCATGGCCAGCCGTTTTGCTGGATTAGGGGCCAATTTAGTCATCACCAGCCGTCGTCAAAATGTGATTGATGAAACAGCGGAAGAATTACGCCAACAAGGGAGTAAAGTATTGGCGGTTGCCAGCGATGTGCGGGACCCGGAACAGGTGCAAAATATGGTGGATCAAACAGTGAATGAATTCGGGGGAATTGACATCCTCCTAAATAATGCCGCCGGAAATTTTATCAGTCCCACCGAAGACTTAAGTCCCAACGGCTTTAAAACAATTGTGGATATTGTATTGAACGGCACCTTTTTCTGCACCCAGGCTGCAGGTAAAGTGATGCGGGAAAACAAGGGCGGTGTCATTTTAAATATTGTTGCCACTTATTCATGGACAGGATCGGGCTATGTGGTGCCCTCCGCCTGCGCCAAAGCGGGGGTATTGGCCATGACCCGCTCTTTAGCGGTGGAGTGGGCCAAATATGGAATTCGCACCGTGGCCATTGCCCCCGGGCCTTTCCCCACCAAAGGCGCCTGGTCCAGGTTGGCGCCCCCGGGGTTAGGGATTGAAAAAAAAATGAAGGCGCGGATTCCCTTAAAAAGACTGGGGGAACATATCGAATTGGCGAACCTGGCGACCTATTTGATTAGCGACCAGGCAGCTTATATCAATGGAGAAGTTGTGACGATCGATGGGGGTGAGTGGCTTAAGGGTGCGGGAGAAATGAATGAGTTGGAAAAAATTCCCAAGACAGCGTGGAAGCTGTTGCAAATGAAACGGAAGAAGAAAAAGTAGACCGATTATGTATTGTGGTAGAGACGCAGCATGCTACGTCTCTACCATGTGGTAAACCTTTTTCATATTTATGGGTGACTACCCCACCATATTCCTCCCCCAGCCTGCTCCCACAGGGCTGGCTGGGGAATAGGGAAGGAGACCAATGGCGATTATTATGTGGTCCTCCCCTAATGGGGAGGAACTAAAGGAGGGGTTATAATGAAAAAAAGCCAATGTGAATTAATTTCAATAAAACTATTGGCTGAGTTCAATCACCCAGCGGGTGACCGACTCTCCAATGGACATATACAGCAAGGTGGTATAAACTAAAGCGACCCCCACCAGGGCAAAAGGCGTAATCCGCACTTCGTGAGTATATTTCGTGCCGCCGTGGATTTTTTCATGCCAAGCCCGCAAACCAATGATGGTGAGGTAAGATAATCCCAAGCCAAATATGAAAAAAGTGATAATAATCAGTTGGTCTGTGCCAGAAAGGTTGTATAGCCATTTGGCAAATTTCAAAGAATCTCTCCCAGCATTGCGGCGCCATAGACCCCGGCTGCGTCACCCAATTGATTTTTAATAATGGGCGTAATTAACTGTTCACTGAATGATTCTTTATAGACGGATTCTTTTCCTTCAGTGTAAAGCAGATCCACTTTGGATACGCCGCCCCCAATGACGATCGCATCAGGATCGAGGATATCAATGACATTGGCCAGGGCACGCCCAAAATTCAACATAAATTTTTCTTTCCATTCCGGATGGTCTTTGTACAATTCATTGTCCACAATATCAGTCACATATTGGAATTCACCCGATAATTCTTTCCAATGGGTTTCCAAGGCCGTTCCGGAAATATATTGTTCGGTGCATCCATTATTACCACAGTAACAGGATTTCCCGTCAGGATAAAGCACATGGTGCCCCCATTCGCCACCGATATGGTTTGGTCCACTGTGAATTTTTTCATTGATGATTACACCGCCGCCGCAGCCGGTACCAAGAATGACACCAAAAACTACGCCATATCCCTGAGCTGCTCCCATGGAGGCTTCAGCCAAGGCAAAACAGTTGGCATCATTTTCCATGAGTACCTGCATACCCAATTTTCCTTCCAGATCTTCACGAAGCGGCTGGCCAATAAGGCAAACGGTATTGCTGTTTTTTAGACGACTGCTGGTAGGATCAACGGCCCCCGGTGTACAAATACCGATCGGGCCATCAACATCCCCCGCTTTTAATAATGTTTGTGTGAGTCCAACGATTCTGTCTACAATGGAATTATAACCATTTTTACGTTCAGTAAGAACCCGTTCACGTCGGATCACATTATGTTGTTCATCGAGGAGAACACCTTCGATTTTGGTGCCGCCAAGATCAATCCCAATTCTATTCAATTATATTATCTCCTTAAGAATAGATTTAAACTCAGAAAGGATTGCCCCTGTCGCACCCCACACTTTTCGACCATAGAAGTTAAAAAAAGGAACAATAGTATCATACCCCCGAATCGTCCATTTTTCAGATTGAAACGTGGCCTCATCCACCAGTGTGGCCAATGATGGGGAGAACAATTGATTTACTTCCAAATCTTGGATGTTGGTTTGTGGTTTGGTTTGACACCAACTGATGAATGGATGGATCAAAAATCCCGTGACGGGGGTGAAAAATGGTGTCAATCCCCCCATCAATTGAATGGATCGCTGATCAACGCCAATTTCTTCCTCTGTTTCCCGCAGGGCCGTTTCATGGAGTTGCTCCCCTGCTTCCCATACACCGCCGGGGAGGGATATTTGCCCTTTGTGATGTTCGACATCCTCTGTTCTTTCCGTCAGGAAAAAATGAATATCATCCTTTTCAGGAAATAACAGGATCAATACAGCCGCCGGGACTGCCTGTTCAATCGTGTTAGGAAATGTGAAGGGCGTTTCCGTTTGCACCCGGGTTAATCGGTGTGCATTGTCCCCCGGCAAAGGCTGTTCCAGCCGGTGGGATAATGATTCGATCAATGGTTCAATTGGTGAAAACACAATTGTAAAAGTTATTTCTTTTTCGATAAAACTCCTGCAGGTTTATATCGCATCATGAAGTACAAACATATCATTTGGGATTGGAATGGCACTTTGTTAAACGATAGGCATTTCTGCATCGATATTATGAATAATGTGCTGCGACGGCGCGGTATGGCTGAAATGACCGAAGCGTGGTTTTTGGAGAATTTTTGCTTTCCCGTTAAAACTTATTATGAAAAACTTGGGTTTGATTTTGAGAAGGAGCCGTTTGATGTATCCGGGAGTGAATTTATTAATGAATATATGGAGCGGATCCATGAGCCGGAACTTCATCCGGAAGTACCTGAAGTATTACAATCTGTAGAAGATATGGGCATGGGGCAATCCATTCTATCCGCTGCCAGTCAACCCATGTTGGATGGTATTTTGAAGGATCACCACATTGCACCTTTTTTCATGCGGATTCTTGGTCAGGATAATCATTATGCCTATGGAAAAGAAGAAATAGGCAGAAAGTGGGTCAATGAATTGCATTATGGACCACATGAAATTTTATTTGTTGGAGATACACTCCATGATAAAGAAGTTGCTGATGCTATTGGTGCAGATTGCGCCTTGGTCTCGAATGGCCATGTAAGCCAAGAAAGACTTGAAAAAACACAATCGCCAGTTTTCAAGAATTTAAATGAGATAATAGATTGGTTGGAAAAGACAGTTAAAAAGTTTTTAAACAAAAAGAAAATATTTTAAATTATTGTAAATTATCTATCCCTATTAGGATACCTCAATTCCTAAATTATCAGTAAACAAATATTAGAAAATATGAATTCATACTTTACAATAAACGTCTGCGTTGCAAACGTGTACAGCAAAAATGATTTTGATTCAAGCGTATTAACCCAAGCTTTGTTGGGCGAATCATGCTTGATTTTGGATGAATCACCAAAATGGGTAAAAATCCGTCAGAAAGATGGATATGAAGGATGGATAAATCGGTTTTACGGTATTATTTCAGATCAATGTTATCAATCAAATAATATTTGCGATGATCTGATTGCGGTAGTTTACCAAGATAAAGGTCTAACTATACCTATGAGAGAATTGACTTTTGGAAATCAATTAAAAACAGAAAAACTGAAGGATGGATTAATGGTAACATTACCCGATGGCTTAATGGGTTGGACTTCATGTAAAGTAAGACAAGCGCCAAATAAAATTGATAGAGAATCTCTGTTAATTCTTGTGCGAAAATTTTTAGGGTGTCAATATCTTTGGGGAGGCAAATCTCCCAAAGGGTTCGATTGCTCGGGACTTGTTCAAACCGTTTTTAACACCTTTGGGATCTTACTCCCGAGAGACTCTGGCGATCAATCTGATTTCTTTTCCTCAGACAGAATTGCAAGAGAAGATGTGGAACCCGGTGATCTGCATTTCTTTGGGAAGGGGCAAAAAGTGACCCACATTGCGATTGCATCCTCCCAAAACAGATATATTCACTGTCAAGGATTTGTTAAAGAAGAATCTTTCGATCGAACCGACAATCATTTTAACGCAGATTTATTGAATTCCTATATGCACTCCGTATCGGTAAAAAAGGTAAGCAATTAGAGCTAATCTAATTCAGAGGTCTATTATCTTAAAAAGAATTTGCAAACAGATTATCCTGCTTTTGGGCTTTGCCTGTCTTTTAGTTGGACAGAATTCGATTACTGAAATTCAATCTATATCTATAAATCCCGGCGAAAAAATTACACTTATTGGTGATGATCGATTGAAAAATGATGATCATACCGTTCATTTAAATGGCAATCTAATTCTAAACCTTTCTACCCATAAGATTATCCAAGTAGGTATGTTGGGTGTAGAAGACCCACAAAATATCGCCGTTTTTTCAATAAATGAAATAAAGCAGGGGCCAAATAATTATGTAATGGTCCATATGATTCAAGAGGGTCAAACCGTTGGAGATCCATGGACAATTCCATTAGATCATGACGCGGGAATACCTTCAGTAAAAATGATTCGCAACCAAATCGTATTATTAAAACCGGAAACACAATCTTATGAAGTGTATTCCCCAGATGGTTCTGACTCAAAGTACATCAATTTATTTAACAATCTTCGAATGAACCACGAATTGATATTACTGCATTTGCAGGGTAATGATAATCACTACTTATTGGGGATGCGCTCTCCGGAATTATCGGCCGTTGATAATACGGTCCTGTTTCAATTAAAAAGTGATATGAATCCGGAACCAGTAATTGAATTACCAATGACAATTCCATATCTGGGAGCGATATCACCTAAAAATAGTATTGCGGTGTTGGGGACACGGAAGCATTCAACAGATTTCAGGCAATTGCCATTATTGATCATAGGTTCACTGGATGATCCAGGTCAATGGGTGGAGGTGACACTAGATAAAATGCCACGAGATGTATTCTGGCATAAGAATAAAATATACCTAATCTTTAAAGACCATTTAGAAATGGGCTCTGGAGATGATAATTATCGATTGGTTAAAAAATATTTTCCTAATCCATTTTTCCCAGTCAAATCTTTATCAACGAATAATACAATTCAACTAATAGGAAGTCCTTCCTTAGATATTTCAGAATCGGGAATGATTTACTCTGGCGTTTCCTTTATAAAATATGATTCAATTTCTGATAGTTTTACCCAAAAAACTTTAACAAAAGTATCCAGTAAAATACTGCGAGTTCTTCAGGGAAATAATCAAAATGAATTGTTTATCCAGTTAGATAAACAATTCATCCAATTCAGAGTTGAGCAATAACTCATGCATTTTCCCTTGAAGGAAATTTCCCTTACTATTCTTCTTTCACCAATTTTTGCCCAATCATACAATTGGCCATGCAAACCATTTGATAGCCAGCATCCGGTGAATGGAACATTTTGTGAATGCAGAGGGAATGTGGATCATTTTCATGATGGGGTTGACATTGGTCTGAAGAAGGGTGGAGCTGTTTATTCTGTAGTAGATGAGATTGTTACCAGTATAGGAATGCCAAATCAATACGGTTCAAATGCATGGGTGAGAGCAGGTCGGTACGCATATGTTCACATTAATCCAAACTCGTCTCTAAGTGTTGGGGATTCTGTCAAAGCATTTGAAACAATCCTAGGGTGGACAAATTCGCAAAACCATATTCATTTCAAGGATGGATACCCTGGCGGAGAAACTAACGCATTGCGTATGTCAGGTGGTCTTTCACCTATGCATGATAGTTATAATCCAGAAATAAAATCGGTTAAGTTCTACAAAAACAATTCAACAAAATTATTTTCAGATAATAAAGTGAAGGGGAGATTGGATATTGTTTGTAATGCAGCAGAAATATCTGATTTAGGCGATTATGGTGGAAATAACGGTATCTATAAAATCGGGTATGATATATTAAACAGTAATCGTGAAGTAGTTCATGGCCCTGTCTACCCATTTAAATTTGATGTTATCCCAAGCTCAGATAGCTATATGAAAAATGTATATTTCACCGGGTCAAACAATCAAACACATATATATATTATTACAAATAAGGTTGAGCAAGATAATTATCTAGATGTAACCCATTGGTCAGCAGGCGATTATTCTGCAAGAATATTTGCATATGATTCCTATTCAAATGTGGACACAACGGAAGTTTCTTTTGAAGTGTTACCATCTGACTTAAAACCCCCAGAGCCACCAACCATTCTTTCAGTGCTGCCCGAATCCAATGGATTCAAAATTCAATGGATACAGAACCACGAGTCAGATTTAAAGGGATATCGACTTTATTTTAGTTATGATCAAAAACAGTGGTTTAAATATAAAGATGAATCAAAATTATCTGCTGTTTCCACACATTATAAAGGATCGTTATTAAATACGACTATTTATTTTAGAATGACAGCAGTGGATAATCAGGATATTCCAAATGAAAGTAGCCCATCAAATGTGGTCATGTTTCGGAAAAATAAAATTGGAAAGGGATTTTTACTTATTGATGCAAGGGACAAGGGCATGGGCGAAAATCCTCTCGAACGGATTACCAATCTTTCTGACAATTTCAGCATCGGGATCAGCACCATTAACGATACCTTACTTCAACTGAATCCCCATTTCCAGATTCCCCAGTTTTTCATGCCTGTTATATTAGCTGAGAATCGAAAAACGAAATGGCCAGATGGATTGTTAAACGTATTAAATAACCCTACCTATTGGATATTGGGAGAAAATATTTTATCCGCACTAAATCAATCACAAAAAGGGAATTCTTTTTTACAATCGGAGGGGATTGATTATGAACAATCCATTTCCATGCCGGATACAGTTTATGGTATTGGAAACCCTTTTGAAAATTTAAACCCAATTGCACTGCGTGAAATGGAAATAGATAGTATTAATACCTTTGTTGATTTACACTCTAATGATTCATTTATTCCTGTATTGGAAAGCGATTCTCATCATATTGTTGGGATGGCAAATTCTTCACCACCACGACTTATGACAACAATTCCATTTATGGGTATACCCGATTCGAGTCAAAGGGAAATAATAAGGATGGTATTGGAATTTATCACGCCCTATGATTTAGAGATAGATGAAAGTTCAAATCAAATACCGACTCAATTAGGATTATCTTTTTATCCGAACCCTTTCAATAACAACGGATCTTTAATCATTAACGGTGAACAAGGGACTTTTTCGGTCAGGATGTTTAATATTTTAGGACAGCTTATTTGGGTTGAAAGAATTGAATTATCCGGTGTTAAATCTCGAACAATCCGAATACCTGTTCCTATCACCCAGTCGATGAATTCAGGGACATATTTTATTCAATTACAAAATGAATTAGGACAATCAACTACTCAAAAAATTGTTTTATTAAAATAAGCTTTTAATTATTATGAATAAACAATCTTTACTTGTCATTGATCCCTCGACCAATTATCCTGAAATTGAAGCGTTTAATTGTATCGCCAAAGCTTCTATTGTACCTGTATCCTATCATTTGCCAGCTATGTTTGGTCCTTCATCTATGCAGGCTGAATCCGAGAATGCACTTGGGATTATCGTCATGGGAAGCGCCACATCTGTCCATGAAAACCCGGATTGGATGAATGCTATTTCAAATGTTGTCACTCGATCAATAGATAATAAGATTCCTGTCCTGGGCATTTGTTTTGGGCACCAGTTATTAGCCCACATGTATGGTGGCATGGTTGATTTTCTCTGGGAAAAGGAAAAGAAAAGAGGTCAACGCATTGTTCACCTGAGATCCAATAGATTATGGGGGGCGCCACAATCAGGCCCTATGCTGTATTCTCACAATGAAGGCGTTGTTTCTTGCCCGGCAGAATTTGAAATTACCGCCTCCAGCGATATGGTCTCGATGGATGGGATTGCTCATAAAACCAAACCAATTTGGGGATTCCAACCCCATATTGAAGCATCTTCCGTATTTGCTGACCGATGCGGCGTAAAAGGCGATTTATATAAAAAGGTAGCCAGTTTTGGAGGATCAATTTTAGGAGCATTTTATAACCAGATTCACAATGATGAATATTCAATATGATTAAACCATATGCCTTAAAACCCGGCGCAACCATCGGGATCATAAGCCCATCTTCCTGGATGGATGAATCTGATTTAAAGACAGCCGTTTCAGTTTTTGAAGATAAAGGCTATACTCTTGTTTTGGGTGAGAGTGTTTTTAAAAAGGAGGATTCATTTGCGGGGACACCTGAACAGAGAGCGAAAGACATTCATCGTATGTTTGCCAACCCGGAGATTGATGCAATTATTTGCGTCCGCGGTGGGTATGGGGCCAATCGTGTTTTGCCATTATTAGATTATGACCTTATCCGGGAAAATCCAAAAATATTCATGGGCTACAGCGACATTACAGGTTATTTATCCTCAATAACACAGCAGACGGGTCTTATTACTTTTCACGGCCCCATGCTCACCACATTTAAAAAGGGTGATGTACCATTCAACTTTAATATAATGGAAAAAATATTATCAGGAGACACGTCGATTTCTATTTCATCACCGCCAGAATTACCGGGAAGAATCCTTAAACCCGGTAAAGCCAGTGGCCCGCTTTGGGGCGGGAATATGTGCTTATTGGTTAACAGACTCGGTACAAAAGATCAGATAGACACAAAAGATGTCATACTCTTTTTAGAAGATATTGGTGAATATTTATATGCCTTTGATCGGAGGCTGGTCCACATGAAGGAAGCGGGAGTGTTTGAAAACATAAATGGATTAATTATGGGTGAATTGATAGAAATGAAGGATCAAACTATACCGTTTGGAAAATCCACAGATGAGATAATAATGGATGTGTGTGGTGACCTGGATATTCCAATTATTTCCAACTTCCCTTGTGGGCACGGCGTTTTTCACGCAACGATGCCCATATCTATTCCCGTGGAATTAGATGCAGAAACAAGCTCTCCCAAATTATCACTCTTGGAATCACCAGTTAACTAAGGGAATTTTATGCTGAATTACATTTGGTTTGGAATGATGTTCATCGGCGTTGTGGTCGGTGCCTTCACAGGCAATATCGACGCTGTCACTGAAGCGGCAATTGATATGGCAAAAGTTGCGGTCAATTTGGCCATTGGACTCATCGGAATTATGGCCATGTGGCTGGGTATCATGAAAATAGCGGAAGAATCAGGGCTCATTCGTGTCATCGCAAAAGGATTACGACCGATTACGATTCGATTATTTCCGGATGTGCCTGAAGACCATCCAGCGATTGGATCCATTGTTTTAAATATGGCAGCCAATATATTGGGATTGGGTAATGCTGCAACACCGCTTGGGCTAAAAGCCATGGAAGAACTTCAGGAATTGAATCCCCAAAAAGAAACAGCGACCAACGCCATGGCCATGTTTTTGGCGCTCAATACATCCAGCGTGCAATTGATTCTACCTGCAACAGTTGTGGCGCTCATGGGTGCCCATTCCAGTCAAATTTTTATTACAACCATTATCGCTACAAGTATGTCTACCATTGCAGCCATCATTGCGGTCAAGGTTTTAGAAAAAAGAAAACGATTTTCCGTCATTGAAGGGAGTCAGGCATGATTGATTCATTTATTGGTGGCCTGAACGAATTTTCAAAATATATTATTCCATTCTTATTGGTTGGGATTCCCTTTTATGGGCTGGTTTTTAAAAAAGTAAAAGTATATGAATCTTTTGTGGTGGGGGCCAAAGATGGTTTTACGATTGCTGTAAGAATTATACCGTATCTTGTAGCAATATTGGTAGCCATTGGAATGTTTCGTGCTTCCGGCGCGTTGGATTTATTACTCAATTTTTTATCACCGGTATTATCTATGATTAGTTTCCCACCAGAAAACCTTCCATTGGCCTTGATGCGCCCTCTATCTGGAAGCGGGTCATTAGGATTATTGACCGATCTCGTAAACCAACATGGGCCAGAGTCCTTGATTGCAAAAATTGGGGCAACCATGTTTGGCTCAACTGAAACAACTTTTTATGTATTGGCCGTTTATTTTGGGTCGGTAGGTATTCGTAAAACGCGTCATGCATTGGTTGCAGGTTTGATTGCTGATGCTGTGGGTGTTTTGAGTGCGGTTTATGTTTGCCAATTCTTATTTGGCTAAAAAGATCGTTTCATGATCAAAGTTTTTTTCACCTTTTTATGTTTGCCAATATTGGGTTGGTGTCAATCAAACTCATTTATTTCCGATGATACAATTAAAAATTACAATTTAGTTGATATACAACAATTGGATCCAACTCTTCTCGTGGTATTGAAATATTCCACAACAGATAATTTCATGGAAACCGATGTCTATGGCGATTTGGAAACGTGCTACTTGCGAAGAGTTCCTGCAGAAATGCTGGTGAAGGCGAATTCATTATTAAAAAAGAAACATCCGGACTTACGGCTTTTAGTTTACGATGGGCTAAGACCCAGGTCTATCCAATGGATTCTTTGGAATACCATGACTGATGTCCCAGAACCAGAGCGTTCAAATTTTGTAGCTAATCCTAAATCGGGATCTATTCATAATTTTGGCGCTGCGGTAGATTTAACCATCGCACATAGGAATGGGACACCTTTAGACATGGGTACCCATTATGATTATTTTGGTGAATTAGCCTTTCCCCGATTGGAAGATTCACTTTTAGTGGTTGGCGACTTATCTCAAGAACAGGTCAACAACAGAAAAATGTTGCGTGAGGTTATGATTCAAGCAGGGTTTAGCCCCATCACAACAGAATGGTGGCATTTTAACGCCTTCCCCTATAATGAAACCAAACAAAAGTATTCCATCATTGAATAAGGATTAATCACTGTATGAAGAAGCTCATTATTTTCATTTTTGGTATTCACCTATCTTTTATTTTTCCGCAAATCAAGCCTGAGCGATTATCACCCGGTGATACAATATTATTTGTAGCGCCATCAGGATATTTAAAACGAGATCGAATGGATTTGGCAAAAAAACGATTGGAAGACCGGGGATATATCACACTTCAAGCAGAGGATATTTTCCGCCAATTTGGGTATTTGGGTGGAACAGATAATCGCCGTGCAAAAGAGTTCATGGCAGGATGGGCTGACCCAAATATTAAAGCGATTTTTCCGGGGACCGGTGGATATGGTACCACGCGAATTCTCGATCAATTAGATTATGACATTATTAAAAATAATCCAAAAATCCTTGTGGGATTTAGTGACATTACTGCATTGCATCTTGCTATTCATAAAAAGACCGGGCTAACCACGTTTCATACACCGAGTCCCATGTATGGATTAGGAAGTAAAGGAAATCTCTCCCCTATTTCTGATTATTATTTTTGGCAAGCCATTGAAAATAACAATCCCCATGGTTATCCAATAGAACCCCATTCATTTGACTTGGGTGAATCAGCCATTACCCTTAGTAGTGGCAAAGGGAAAGGTGAATTGATCGGAGGAAATCTATCTTTAATCAACACGCTTATGGGCACCCCTTATGAAATTGAAACCGATGGAAAAATCCTATTTATGGAAGATGTTGGCGAAGCGCCTTACCGTATTGATCGATATTTTTCTCAATTAAAATTAGCGGGAAAATTTGACCATGTTTCTGGTATTATTCTTGGGAAATTTACCCGTCGTGCTACTGAACCCCCGGATGATGAAAACAGTTTTACAATGATGGAGGTTTTGGAGCAATACTTTTCAGATTTAGATGTTCCGGTGATTGCCAACTTTTCGGTAGGGCATTACAAGTATAATATAACTTTCCCAATTGGTATTATGGCTGAATTAGATGCTGATAAACAAACACTTCATATTTTAGAAAATCCCACTCAATAAGGAAATTATGTCAGAATATAAAAGAGATCTTGGGCTGAAAGAGTCTGTTGCCATTGTTATTAGCCGTATCATCGGGTCCGGGATTTTTCGAACTCCTGCACCCATCATGGCATTGGTTGGTTGTACATCTTTATTCGGACTTGTTTGGGTTATTGGTGGGACCATTACCATTTTTGGATCGGTCATTTATGCGGAACTCACGGCTATGCTGCCCCAGTCAGGCGGACCCTATGTTTTCTTGAAAGAAGCCTATGGTCCTTATATTGCATTTCTTCGTGGTTGGGCTATGTTTTTCGTTGCAGAAACAGCATCAATTGTTGCTGTGGCTTTGGTATTTAGTGAATACTTAAATGCAATTTGGGGAATTTCCACCGGAACCCATTTCTCTCTACCGGTTACTTTTTCCATTTCTCTCATAACCATCTGGTGCTTAACCTGTATCAATTTATTCGGTGTAAGTCTCAGCGGAAAATTTCAGGTTATTTTCAGTGCAGTGAAAGTTGGTGCTGTAGGAGCAATAATTGGTATGACCGTTACTTCCTTTTCAACGGGACATGTTGAACATTTTGTCAATCCACTTTGGCCTGAATCATTCGGCTGGGAGACTCTTCTTGCTGTTGGTGCTGCATTGCGATATTCATTTTTTGCTTTCAGTGGATGGGAAGGTGCAACCTACATGGCAGAAGAAATCAAAGAACCCCAAAAAACACTACCCCTTTCTCTCTTCGTTGGTATAGGAGGTGTTACCCTTTTATACATCGGGGCTAACTTGGGTTACCTGTTCCAATTGGATGTACAAGCCATCATAGAAAATAAGTGGGTAGCAACCGCTGCTATGAAAGTTGTATTGGGCGCTACCGGCGGAATTATGATTTCCATTGCTGTTGCTGTCAATGCATTTGGAAACATCAGTACGCAAATCTTGTGTAAAGGCCGTACCTGGCATGCTATGGCAAGAGACGGACTATTTTTTGAAAAGTTCAAAGATTTGCATCCTGTTTATCAATCACCAAATAATGCTTTAATTGGTCAAGGTATCTGGGCAACTGTTTTATTGATTTTTTCTGTCCTGTCCACTTATTTACAATCCGGATCAGGTGGGACCAACACTTATGAAATCATTATTGATTTTTTCTCTGCAACCAGTACGATTTTTAATCTGCTGACTTTTGGTGCCATTTATGTACTCCGGAAAAAATGGCCAACAAAAGACCGTCCATATAAAGCCCTTCTCTATCCTTGGAGTATGATCGTTGTCCTTATACTATATTCATCCTTTCTGGTTATCACTCTTATCACTGCATTTATTCCATCTTTACTCGGAATTGCCCTTACATTCAGCGGCACATTCTACTATCTGAAAAAGGTGAAAAATTAATTGATGCCTAAACCAATTTCTATTGTTGCGATCCTATTGCCTCTTGCCATGATTATTACTTCCTTTAGAGAAAAGGATTTAGGCTCAACAGTTACAGAGGTGGATTCAATTTATATTGACTCATTATTTTTTGACTATAATTTAGATGATGGCCCCGGGGCAGCAGTAATGATTATCAAAGGAAGGACTATTCTTTTTTCAAAGGGTTATGGTTAAGCCAATTTGGAAAGTGAGACCCCCATCACAAATGAAACCAATTTTAGGCTGGCTTCAGTTACCAAACAATTTACTGCTATGTGCATCATGATCTTAAAAAACAGGAATGAGTTGGGTTTTGAAACAACATTGTCGGACATTTTCCATTCTTTCCCTCCTTTTGGAAGGGCCATCACGGTTCGTCATTTATTGAACCACACTTCCGGCCTTGTAGATTACGAATCTTTGATTTCTGATGATGCAACTGAACCAGTTTCCGATTTAGACGTGTACACAATGATGCTGGGGTTGGATTCTACTTATTTCACCCCCGGAACGGATTATCGCTACAGTAACACAGGATATGCATTATTGGCTCTGATTGTGGAGGAAAATCCGGGCTTACTTTTGCGCAATTTTTAGAAGAAAATATTTTTTCGCCTTTGAAGATGAACAATAGTGTTGCACATCAAGAAAATATTTCTTCAGTTTCTAATCGCGCTTATGGATATTCTCAATATGACCCAATTGTGCAAACAATATGAAATCAGCCGAACAACCGGATACAAATGGCTGCGGCGGTTTGCAGAAGAAAATATATATGGATTGGAAGACCGATCTCGTAAACCAACATGGGCCAGATTCCTTGATTGCAAAAATTGGGGCAACCATGTTAGGGTCTACTGCAACAACTTTTTATGTATTAGCCGTTTATTATGGGTCAGTTGGGATTCGCAAAACCAGACAAGCGTTAATGGCGGACCTTATTGCAGATACCGTAGGTATTATTAGTGCGGTATATGTATGTCGTCTCTTTTTTGGTTAAGAAACTGACAAATATTATAGGTTTGTGTAGGGAATACCTTAGAACCGTAAACCCAGTGCAAGTCGTTGGACATTTTTTAATCGTCCAAATGCGGAATAAGAATAATCTATTTTAACACGAGTTGTTGAACCGGGAATCTGGTAATTAATTCCCCCGCCAATGGTGAGCCCTTCTTCAGAATCCTCCCTAAACAGGGTATTCATGCCGCCCCTTAAGAAAAAGGTTTCAGCCAAAGCATATTCCAATCCGGCATTGACCCATTCCACATTATCGTTGGGATGGAGGGCATCTACGGCAAAACTAAGTCGCATTTGATCTGTGTTGATAATTTCACCCGAAAGCCCCACCCTAAATATCAATGGGAGGGGGAACTTATCTGTTTCATACATGGCATTGACAAATTCCACATTTCCCGTATTATTGGGATCCGGATCGATACTGAATTTCTGATCTCTCCCGGACATTTGCATATCAGAGCCATAGTTAGACAGACTGGCGCCCAATCGAATGCCATTGAAGGGTGTAACAAAAAGTGCCCCAAGGTCTGCTGCAAATGAGGATGCGCTGGCGTGCCAAATTTTCTGACGGATATATTTGATATTTCCTCCGATGGAGAATTGATCTGTGAGTTGATGGGCGTAACTGATATTCATAGCCAGATCACTGGCATCAAAAAACTCCCCTGTCCCATTGGGCTTTTCTACTGTCCGGACTAAATCGTCTGGGATAGTTAGGCTTGTTGCACTAAAACCGATTACACCAAACTGATTTAAGTTTAGGGCAAATGCGGTATATTTAAATTGGATGCCGGCCAACCAGTTACTATTAACAAACATGGTTTCCATACGTTTAATGGTCGCTAACCCTGCTGGATTCCAATACATTGAGTTTATATCTCCACCCATAGCTGTATATGCATTTCCCATTGCTGAAGCACGGGCATCAACTCCAATTTTTAAAAATTGGGCAGCGGTGGTACCCGTCTTGGTTATTGTAGATTCATTATCTAACTGACCATAGATATGAGATAATGACAGAATGCTAAATAATAATCGTTTCATTTTATAATTGCCATCCTTCCAATTTTTTCTCCAAGTGCTTCTGCATCCACGTGGTATATATATATACCATATGCCACAGGGAAATTATCTTTTGTCGTTAAATCCCAAAATTCTTGGCCATTATCAAAAGGAGAGTCATGGTTAAGGACTTTAACGAGTTCACCTGTTATTGTATATATTCTGATTGTGCATTTATTTGGCAGCTTATCAAAATACACTTTTCTGGGTCCTCTATCACGTGGATTTTGACGATCTAGAGGTTCTAATACATTTGTAACAACATAAGGATTTGGAACAACGCATATATCTTTAAGTCCACTTGTTGCGGCCTCTTTATCTATGCCGGATGCCGTTGTTTTGTACTCAAATATATCGTCAGAAGTAAAAGGTCGGTTGGTTGCAATATAATAAATATCGCCATCAACTGGGTGGTCAACACCAACATTGCCAGGCTTATCAAATGTAATTAACCATGTCAATTGTGTCTTCGGATCAATTTCTAACAGACCTACGTCTTCTCCTAAATCCCATTTTTTATTCCGTTTCAAATAATCGAGCAGTACAACTCGCTCCTTAAAGGGAATACGTCCTGGTGTAACATTCCAAATTTCAAAAGGCATGGTATTGTTCAGCGTATCCTTGTAAATGGCTTCATTACTGGACCACCTGATTTCGTAGTCTCCCGGACGCATGTTTGATGCTTTACCATCGAACGGCCCTACTGTAGTTTGATAATTACCCGTACTGCCTTCTACCCATTTAGATTTATTTTTATTCAACTCAAGTTGGTGTCCTTTGACATAGAGTTTTATGCCATCAACAACCGGATTTGTCTCTTGATTATTTAATTGTGTACTCTGCCATAAGGGATAGTGTGTATACGAAAGTGAAACTTGATCCCCATCTGATAATCGAGAATTAAGGGTATCCGTTAGAACAATTTGACCGGATTCAGGAAATATAAGGTAATCTGTACCCTGCTCCATGACCGCACCACTGCTATTTTTCAAAATAAACCGTGTTGCATTTACATGGTGCTTTTTTAGAGTAAGATATACATTTTCTTTAATGGTCCTCGTCTCTTCAATGGGGTTTAAATCTTCAATAGAGTACTTTGTTGGATTCGATTCAAAGACAATATGAAACGAATTGGTATCTTCTATTGCCATTGGGTTTAATACCTCAAATGAGAATTCGCCTGTACCAAATCCTGAAATTTGTTTAATGGTTGTAAGCGAATCATATTCTGTGACAAACCCAGACGTATAGCCAGCTGCAGGCGCTCTCGGTGTTACTGCAGCCGTATTGATATCAAGGAAAACCTCATTTGTTTCTGGGTTGAGCGTGATGGTCTTTGAAGTTTCACTTGGTCCAATTCCCAACTCCTTGTTCCCGTGATCATATGCACAAATGGCGTAGTAATATTTTTGGCCATTTAAAACATTATTTGAATCAACAAATGAGTGGATTAAGCCTGTATTATTACCCAAATGATAAGCGACACCTCTGCCGGTATAGGGAATATCACTAGGTCCTTCATAATCATTGATTAGATCCCACTTGGCCCACCCACCTGTTTCGGTGGTTAATGGCTCAAATAAAAACCGTGATCCATTCACATCTGTAATATTTTGTTGATCCAGAAAACTTGGATCTGTACTACGATAAATGACGTACCCTTCAAAATCATATTCCTCTGCAACCGGGTCCCATGAAGATTCAGCAATATCGTCCCAATATAGGGTCACTTTCTGATCACCGGGGACAGCAGTCAAGGTTGGTTTTTCCGGCGGTTTGGCAAATTGATAATTGGTATTATATATCTGTCGTGCTGTTTGGGCATTTAATGTAAGATCATCATAACTGTCACCGACACACAGTGCGATTGAAAATCGACGGGCTTCACCGGCTTTTAGCGTGAAATTTCCAGATCCGTAAAGAAAAATATTATCACCAGCAACTTCAGAATTGGATGTGTCAAATCTTCCGGGTGTCATAAAGGTTGAATAAATATAATCATCTTTTGAGATTCGGTTGTTACCACCAAAATCGGGGGCGGCAAAACTGGTCAGGCCGATCATATCCGATTCATCCAAATCAGTCCATTCAAAATTCGGCTCACCCGGTTGACGAATATCGTATGCATTTCCTGCTGTCGGGACTCCATCATTTTCTCCATAATCACCCGAATTGGGTAAACCGTCAACACCTACATCATCTGTCTCCGGATCCCAGTCTCCATCATCATCGATGCCATTTTCACGACTTTCATCTATTAGACCATCGCCATCGTTATCTATTCCGTCATGGGGGTTCCCCGGACTTTCTAAAAATATATAGCCAAAATATCCAGGTACACGACCGGCTACATCAGATTTACCATCTTCATCCCATGCGTATACCATATTTTGATCTCGATCAAAATATGATAGATCATCTCGCCAATTGGAAGGGCCTCCAATATGGGGATCACCCCACATACCAAAAACCACTTCATTTAAATCTTTTTCACTTTTATTGGTCACCTTATAAATGAGAAAGATCACGTCCTCCGCAAGGGGGTTTGACCACTGATAGTACCGACTCTCTATTTCAATCCCAAGTCCCATTCGGGTTGAGTCCTCCGGAAATGGATAGTATTTAAATTCCTGATTGCTGCGGTCATCTACGACAAAAAAGGATTCCAAATCAGCATTTGAGGAACCTTGTCTTAGAGCGCCGGGCCAGACATAGCGTTTTAAATTAGGGTTATACCATCCTTCAGGCCAGCTATCCGGTTTTCCATCACCATCTCTATCCACATCATTAGAGGTGGGTAGTCGAGCACTATTTGGATCACCATAGGGCACATTTAAATCACTGTATGCCAATGGTTCCCAGCCCCAAAAGACTTTTCCATCTGGAGAAATTTCTCCGCCTAACGATACCAATCCATCGCTAATGGCTTTGGCTACCCAAATGGGATTACCATCATCATCCAAAACGGGGTTGCCGTCAGAATCCTTTTTGATATAGGCATCAATATGACTTTCGGGCTCGACTTGTATTTCTGCACCAATAAAGGGACCAAATTCATAACCATATCCAAGCCCCTCCCATACAATATCTGTAACCCGGTTCCCCGGGCTGGAGATTGATCCAAAGTTCCAAATTTCAGTGGTGATCTTATTGCCGTTCAAAATGGCTTTTTGCCGCCGAAGAATTTGGCTGTCGAGTCCTGCCCGTTTCGCAAGCATTTTTTCACGCCATTGATAGAAGTATTCATGCTCAACCGCATTCCAATTTTTTCGCGGCCCGGCCATTTTCCATTCTTTTGAAAATTTACGGGGTTCGCTTTGACCGTAAAGTGCCATTATAGATAGGCCAGTAAGTAAGATGTTTTTCATGGTATTATTGTTCTTCATTAAAAGTCCAGAGAAAATCCAATATTGATCGATCGGGGAGCAGTATAATATTGCGGTCGAATTTGATATTCAGACCACGTATGGACTCCCGGTTCTCCATAGTGGTTCTTAAACCCTTTTGTTTCTTCGGTGGATTGGGACACAAATGTATACCCAGATCGGCCTGTGTCATTAAAAACATATCGTTCATTACGTCGATCCAATAGATTATATATCTTTGCATACAGTATATAATCAAATTTACCAATTTTGAAATTTTTATGAATCCGCATATCCAAACGCCATTGCCAAGGTTTCCGACCACTATTGGGTTGAGGCACATAATTTGCATCTGGAACATTGGGTGTGTAGGGCCATCCGCTAGAAAGTTTACTGATTAAACCCATATTCCAATTCCCCGGATCACCCAAAGATAAATTTGCGTTCAATATGTGACGTTGATCCCAAGATAAGGGGACAATCCTTTTTTCTTCTTCTGCCCCGGATAATGCATTATAGTAAAATGATCCGGATGTAACACTATTTCCTTCAGTAACCTGATAGGTATAGTCTAGAAATGCGGATAGACGTGTAACCTTATCATATCGTTTGGTCAGACTAAAAGTATATCCCTTTACATTGCCATAATCCTTATTCATGTAGATCGCATAATTAGCGGGGCCATATAGCTCAGAATCATATCGAATGGATTGGACGGCCAGTAAATCACGAATGTCTTTATAAAATGCACTCATTTCTAGGGCCATCATACTATTGAGCTGTTGTTGAAGCCCGAATTCATAAAGGACAGTCTTTTCAGGGCGCAAATCTGCATACCCAATTGTGGGGGATAGCCCAGCGCCAAATATACTTGTTTTGTAAAGGCGTCTTAAAGTTGGCATCTGGTAAAAATGGCCGTAGGAAAAATGTAAAATCCCTTCGTCAGTGATGGGAAAGGCTACCCCGATCCGCGGAGAAATCATGGTTTTGTCTGCAGCCTTTTTCTTCTCCCCTTGGGGGTTTAAGAGATCCACAATATAATCATCGTTAGGACTAAATTGGTCAAATCGGACGCCCACATTTGTAATTAAATGGTCATATTCGATTTTATCCTGGATATAACCGGAAAAAAAGGTGGCTGTATTCTCATAATGGTTATGAGAAGGGGAATCATTCACAGGTAAAATAGTCGGAACTCTATACACTTGATTATCATAGAGGACGGAAAAGTTTCGTTCATCGAGTTTGTCTTTACGATAATTAATACCTGTTTTTATTTCATGGCGGCTTGTGACTTGACTGGTGAAGTCAAATTTAAATGCAATCGAATTGGATTTACGGTAGGAGTGCCCTCGATTGGATCCACCAAATGAAAATGTTGAAGAAGCAGGAGCACCTTTGATTCTAGTGGTCGGAACATAGTCCGATTCATTCAATATCCAATATTTTGCCCCATCTTCAAATTCATTATGAAGCACATATTGCCCTGTCCCAAATCGACTGGCATCGTCTTCGTGCACAGATGAACTCAGATCAATGGGTTTAAATTGGTACCCCATATAATTTGTATTTGAAAAAGATAAATTTGCCTCATAAAAACTGCGTTTCCCTAAGGAATGATTGATTTTAAAGGCATAATTATTATTTGCGGACTCTGATGTAGAAGTGCCATCCGGGTTGTATTTATAAAAATGGGAATATGATTTTGATTTCCCGCCAGAGTGAAGCAATTGAACGGATAATTTTAATAAGGGAGATACGCGATAAGTGAATTTACCCATCAAATTGAGATTGTCTCTTGGTGCCATGGGGACGTATGTACTGTCACCATTCATTTCTATATACCAATTATTCGCATCTCTGAAATCTGCAGAGTCCCCAATGGTGTGTTCACGAATACCGTAATAATACCCTTCACTGGAACTATAACGGCCACTCATATTAAAAGTAAACTTTCCATCCATCGATACAAAAGGCATGGGTCCGTTGAGGGTGCCATCGATCACCTTATTTGTACCCAAATTGAATTGGTCGATATTGGTAAATATTTCTGTATCAGTAGATTGATGATCTCCGGTTTGATAAGAAAGACTCCCATGGTAATCTTCACGACCATCTTTTATTTGAAGATTTACAATACCACTCATGGCATTTCCATATTCTGCATTAAAAGCGCCGGAGACTACTTTCATTTCTTCAAGGGCTTTATTAGAAATGCTCACGGCAAGTCCGTTTGTAAAGAATGGGTTGGCAACAGAAACACCATCTATGTAATAGCCCACTTCATTAGACCGCCCACCCCGAATATGGAGTTCCCCGCCTGCGCCTTGGTTTACACCTGCTTGTGTGGTGAGTACACCTAAAAATGTTTCAACAGGCATAACCTTTATTTCATCCGAAGTCGTTACTTTTTGAGATGCAGTCAGATCTTTTTGTACTAGTGGTCGTTCCGCCACGACGGTAACCTCTTCCCCTTCAATCACAGATTCTTTCAATAGGAAATTTTGTTTGGTGGTTCGGTCGAGGCTGACTCGAATATTTTCAACACGGTATGCCGTATATCCAATATAAGATGCACGTATAATATAATCACCGGGGGGAATATTAATGATGACATATTCTCCATAGGCATCAGAAGCAGCACCATATGGTGTGCCTTCCAAGAAAATATTTACGCCGGCTAAGGGTTCCCCTGATTTTGCATCAGTTACTTTCCCCGAAATTTTTCCGGTATTTGCCCAAGCCAACGAGAATGCCGACCAGGCACTAATTACAATAAATTTGATTAATGGTTTCAAGGAGTCCTCCAATAAGAAGAATGGGTTATGAAGGGGGGGGTTTTTGATCAATATTCGCATAGGAATCTAATTGGATTCCTTGGTAATTGTAAAACACTTTATTATCAAATAATAAATTATTTTACAATATGAAAAATAATTGTTGACTATTGTAATCGATTCCCCTTAGAATAACGGGCGATTCAAATATCAAAAATTAGAGAGTCGATAATAGAAAGATAATTTTCTCTTAATCCCATAGGGACTTACTTAATTGATGAACAAGGAGATAACTCATGAGAAAAATCGTTAGTGGAATTGTTTTAATTGCTTCAACATTGTTGATGGCTCAAGACACCTTTAATTTGCATAGTGTTGTGAGTCCAACTTTAGGAGACTCAACACTATGGCCAGCATCATCAGGGCCAAGAGGTGTTTGGAGTGGAACGGATTTAGATAAGGATGGCCGTCAAGAAGTGTGGGCCGTTGATTATAATGGCAACAGTACCATCCATGCTTTTGAGTGGTATTATGGTGACACCCTTGTTCACGTATGGTCTTCACAACCTACAAATACGACTTACAGCACAGGTACGAGGACAGTGCGTACAGGTGATTTGGATGGGGATGGCTTGGGCGAAGTTATTTTCTTCGCGGGGCGGTATACTTATTCTGATTCTTTACAAGGGCTATATGTTTACGAGTGGGATGGCCAAACGGACAACGGTTACGGCGCTGCCCCAGCTTGGCATAGAAATATGCACACTGTATTTGAAGATACCCTTTATAGGTTTAGAGTAGAAAATTTTGAGATTGCAGATATGGATGGTGATGGCAAACAAGAAATGCTATGGGCTCAGGATGATTATCCAAGTAATCCAACATATGGTACAACATCAACAACACATTCTGCCTACTCAGGTGATCGATTCACCATTGCATCGGTAAATGGTGATATCGGATCAACTATTACACCACCTGTTTTGGTTGAAGAAATGTCCATGTCACCCCGAGATGCAGATAAAGATGGCGTCCGGGAAAATAAATATGGTGGCGGAAGCCCCTATGGAGTGGCCATTGCTGACACAGATGGAGATGGTACAAAAGAAGCATTTTGTTTTTCCTGGAACAATCTTTCCGTTTTCGTCATGGAAGCCACTGGCCCTGATGCCTATGCTGCATCTGACACAGGATACAAAATGGTCACATTACGTGACGATTGGACATTGGGTGCAACAACAGCAGATATGAATAAAGATGGAAAAGATGAGGTTTATGTCGGTGCATTCTATGTAGGCATTGTATATGGTATTGTTGATTTAGACGGTGATGCAACCACATTTATGTCTTCTGAATATGGGGTAATTGATTCAGTCGCAACTGAATGGGCGACCAACGGAAAAAGTAATGTTTACCTTGGTGGTGTAGCCGCAAGCAATAATGCCTTTGGTGAACCCACATTAATTGTGCCCCATACACCTGGGTTTTCAAAACTAGATTTTTCAGGATCAACGGTTGCTGATATTTTCGACCAGAGTAAATGGACGAGAACTCAGTATGATGATCCACCAACTCAACTCGGTGGAATTAATAAACTCTATGCCGGCGCCAACTTAGACAGAGATAAATATGGTGAATTAGTTATGGCATACCAAGGTGTATCCGACAGCCTTTACACTGGAACTGATTCAGTGAAAGCAAATGACCATAGAGATTTCATCCGAATTCTTGAATGGACCGGTGAAAGCACAGATTTAAGTGTGAAGGATATTGTACTTATTACACCTGAGGATTTCAAGCTGAAGCCGAATTACCCCAACCCCTTTAACCCTTCAACAACGATTGAATATACTTTGCCCATCGCAAGTAAGATTTCAATCTCTATTTATAATGTGATTGGCCAGGAAGTCGCCAACTTGGTTCAATTACAGGATAAAGCTGCAGGTACATATCATGTTACTTGGAATGGGTTAGACAATAATGGAAATAAAGTTGCCAGCGGTACATACTTCTACTCCATGAGGTTTGGAAACTTCACAAAAACCAAACAAATGACACTCATGAAATGAACGATCCACTTGCGTGAGGATCAGCCCTGTCCCGGTTTACCGGGGCGGGGCTTTTTTTTACCCTTAAATAATCTCTATTTCGGGGGAACATTCCAAAAAGGTTAAATTCAGCTTAATTCTATGGGGTCACTAAATAAAACACTTTTTGCCGCCATTCTGATTATGAATGGAATAAATGCGCAATTCCTGGATGCAGTAAAAGAAATTCCATTCGATGGCCCACCGACTGCAAGAAGGACCCAAGATGGATTCATCACAACCGGGAGTACATTGAACCTCCGGGAATTTAGTGATTTAGAAGGTATGGCCATCCGAATTGAAGCTGCTGAAAGACCTAAAGTTTATTTTGAATTTTTAAAGGGCGACGGTAATTGGACTGAACAGGTTGAAGCTCAAATTTTCCTGGAACTCTTTTCAGACAGGTTGATTGCCTCCTATCGGGGGACTCAAGTTTCCGGATCAATAGCTGTAAGATATATCATTGAATCGAGGGAACCGGTGAAATTCTTAAAGGGGGGTGTTTTTGAATCAATTGAAGCAGAATTTCCTCTCGACAAGCAAGTTCCACCGATGCAACTCAAAAAGTCCCAAGTGGACAAACCGAAGGTTATTCCGCGATCAGAGTGGGGAGCTCGTCCACCGAAATATGATTATTCCAACCACCCGTATTTTAATAAACTGACCCTCCACCACGCTGCAGGATGGGCCGCCCGCACATTGGAAGAAGGCAAGGCTCAGGTGAAAGCGATCCAGGAATTTCATCAGGACGGCAGGGGATGGAGCGACATTGGTTATCATTTTGTGGTAGATATGGCTGGAAATATTTACCAAGGCAGACCTGAAACCGTTTTGGGGGCCCATGTAGGGGGCGCCAATACGGGGAATATCGGCGTCTGCATTTTAGGGTGTTATCATCCCCCGGAGACAAACTGGACTTGTGTGGATGAAATGACTTATAAAACGGAAAAAGCGCTGATACATCTGTATTCGTGGATTGCTGATTCTTATGATATTGAACCAAGTGTATTAAAAGGCCACCGTGATTATTTTGGCACAACATCCTGCCCCGGGGATAATGTTTGGCCACTTATCCCACAAATGCGGGCAGACATTGTATTATTTATTCAATATGGTGAGCAGCCATCCCGTTATGCCTTGTTTCAAAACTATCCGAATCCTTTTAATGCCAATACCACCTTGCATTATGACCTGCCTGAACCGGGCCATGTGCGCATGACCATTTATGATATTTTAGGGCGGAAGGTCATTCAGCTAATCGATGAAGAACAGCATTATGGATATAAAAATATCAATTGGGATGGCCGGGATAAAAACGGTAATCTGGTTGCGCCCGGTATTTATTTTTACCGCGCGGAGATGGGGCCATTGACAGAAACGAAGAAGATGATTTTATTGAAGTAAAATTCGGTTTATTCTAATATAATTATAACACATCCTATACGCCGGCTGGCGGACATCCCTCTCGATAGGGGATTCACGGATTCATGGCCTGCCCGTCGAATGAAAGCAGGCAGTGGTGGGTGACTTATTGTAATGATCAATCAAACCAAACTAAACCATGTCATCATAAAAACAAAAAGGGCTCCCTGCTTTCGCGGGAAGCCCCTCTTTTGTCGCTAGTGTATCGTTCCTTCCTATTTGAGCAAGGTCATTTTCTTAACCTTGTGGAAGTGATTTTCGGCTTTTAATTCGTAGAAATAAATACCGCTGGGGGCTTTCTTCCCGAAGTTGTCCCGCCCGTTCCAGACTGCTTTATAAGCACCTGGCTGTGCGAAGCCGTTATGGACTTTTGCTACCTCTTGTCCCATGACATTATAAATCGTCAGGGATACTTCAGAGGCGAGTGGAATGTTAAATTCAATACTTGTTGTTGGATTAAATGGGTTGGGGTAGTTGTTTGATAATTCAAACACTTCCGGAATACCGGCCAGTTCTTCCACAGCCAATGTGCCCGGTTGTCCTTTATCAAAATTCCAAGCATTGTATCGATTTGGATTAATAGAACCAAATTGTGAGGCTACGATGGGGTTATTCGGATCTATATTTTCAATATGGTTCAACCCGAACCCGGATTCATTATCTTCACCATTTACACCAAATTTGAATTCCATACCAATTTCAGAGGAATTCTTTTGGTAATTGAATTGGACGGTATAAACAGAATCCCCGGCGGTGGCATCACCGTGGGTGCCATCATCATGCATTTTTGAAAGACTGTCTGTGCGGAGACCAGCACCCCATGCCCCACGGGCATTCCATCCGCCTATGGCCGGACCGTTCATCCACACACCCCAACTGAAAATACTGTCACGATCGCTGTAATACAGTGTTTTTGCGCCTTGAATTCCGGCTAATGAGTCAGCGGAGTTACTACCATAAGATAACAATTGGTAGTAGATCGGTCTCAAGTCAACTGTCCATGTGACTAAAAGACTGTCAGAATCAGCTGCATTAGCATCAATTTTTGTAGTATTTCGGAAGATTGGGAAACGACGGCCATGCGTTTTGGAATCCACATAGTCCACCAGCGCCACAGCTGTTCCACCTTTACCTTTTAAGGATGCCCAACGCCGTTCCTGGAGAGATACATCTTTCCAGGTGGTGTCAAAATTGAAGAAAATTTCCCTGTATTCCGTACCGCCGGTAACACGGTAGTATTGGTAATACATGCCCAGAGAATCATCAATTGAAACACTGTCAGTCGGTGAAATGGTTACTTTATAGTCACCACCAACACCGGCAACTAATGTATCCACATGGACTTTATCGGATGTTTTGCCGTAACCCCATTTTACGAGAAGTTTGTCACCGTCAGCCCAGCCATTGTTGGCTATTGCTTTACCCACATTTGTATGGAAGGTTAACGATGGTACTTTAGAAGAGGCTGTAAAGGGGGAGGGCGCTTTGTCATTCCACCATACCCAATGGATGGTCGTGTCTTTCATGGCGGTGTTCAGGATGAGGATCCTGTTTTCATTGCTATCATAATAAGCGCCATTCAAGTTTTCAGAATTATTCCAGTCCGTACCGATAGCAAAACGGTACATATGCAATCCGCCGGTGGCCCAGCTTGCATTTACTTTATTGACCGTATCAATGTAGGTCTGGGGCAGTTTCAAATGAAATTGCCAGTAATCACTGGAGCCAACACGAGAAAATTGATAAGTCCCGGGGCTCCACATGTTATTATTACCACCTTGAGGAAAATGGCCAACTACAGATAATACGTCTGTACCCGGTTTAAAATCAGGATTCATTCCCATATTAACCCGGAAAAGGATATCCACCGTATCGGCAGAAGCGGTGTAGGGAGGCGTGTCATTGTCGGGTCCGCGTCCTAAATAGTGGCTAACAGAAAGAGAAGTTTCAGTATTGGAGGAGAGATCCAAGTTGAAATTATTACCGCTATAATTGGCGCCAGGGAGATCATTTTCCCAATAACCAGAAATAGTACCGTCCAAATTGGCAATGTGACCACCATATTTATAATCGTAGGCCAAGCCATTATCGAGCGCAATATCTAAAGTCCAGTAGTCGCCACCAGCATTTCTCAAGTTGGTCCCGGCACTCCAAGCAGGGTTAGCAATCACGCCGGTACCTGCTCCTACGGAGCCGCCGCGGAGGTCCACCATCATTTGGCCTTTTCTGGGGGTAATTCCTTCAATGTGGGATGTATTTACAGTCAGTGAAACTTTGGTGTCACCGATGTAGGAGATCAAATCATCAAAATATAAACCGCCGTGGTCATCATTGGAATGTTGATAATATCCAATTCCAACCCAAACGGAGTCAACGCTTGATCCCAATCGAGATTCGACTGAAAGTGCATGCCAAACGTCTGCGGCGCTGTTGACGTCCATGGAGTCCGAATAAACACTGGTGGCGGTTCCACCGGAGAATGAGCGAATAAACAAGAAGGCCTGGTTGCTACCACGAATCCGGTCATCACTATAGGTGAATGAAGTCCCGGAAAGGGTAACCAGTTTTCCTGATAAGCCGCTGGTAAAGGATTGGTAAACGAATGATTCATTCGGGGAACCATTATACTGTCCCCATAGTTTCAGCCCCCATCTTCCCCAGTAAGAGGGGTAGGATTTACTGCTGCCATACATGGTTGCGCCTGCTTCTTCATAAGCAAAACTACCGTAGGTGCTCGGACTTGCAAGCCAATTGGCTTTGCCTGTTGCAGTGGTATCTTCAAACCCGGCATTGCTCAAAACATTGCCTTCATATGCGAATGCAGTGCTCATGAACAAACCAGTGGAAAGAAGAATGAAATAATTCTTTAACCATTGTTTCATATGATGTTCTCCTTGCGTTGGAAAAGATTTAATAGTTAGTAATTAGTAACTCATACCTGAGATACTATTCAGAAATTAGGATATCAATTATAGAATTAAAAGGAAAATTTTAAAAAATATTTAAAACAGGAAAGCGATGCTTAAATGGGGGACAGTTCCGAATTTCCCGAAAGATTGAATGGCATAATCCACGCGAATGTCAAATCCCCCTGCATAGAACTGGGTGCCGGCGCCAAAGGTGAACCCCTCCTCACTGTCCGCATTGCCCAATCCTTTATAACCCATTTGAATTCTTGTTCGATCCATTATAACGGATTCAATACCGAAATTGAGCATTTCCACGTCGTCGCTGGGAATAAAGGCATCGGTTGTAACGGTAACATTGATATTTTTTTTGTCATACACTTTTACGGCAGTGCCGACACGGAAAAACAGAGGAAGGGGCCAAGGATCTGTTTTAAGTTTGGCCACCAATGCCTCATTATGACCGGAGTGATCCGGGTCCAGATCAATTTTTTTATACAGGTCTTTGCCGTCCAAGGTCATGTCGGATCCAAAATTGGAAATGGACATGCCGATCCGGATTTTATCGGAACTGGTTTGATAAAAGATTCCCAAGTCCAATGCAAAGGTAGATGCAGAAGAATGGTGAATGCGCTGGGAGATGTATTTACCCACAGCGCCAAAAGAAAAACGATCGGAAAGGTTTCTCCCGTAGGCCATGCCCATGGCAATATCTGAAGCGGTCCAAAATTGTCCGGTACCATTCTGGTTATCCAAGTCCGTGATTTCTTCCCGGCCATGATTTAATTGAGAGAGGTAAAACCCGACTGAATGGGTTTTATTCAATCGAACGACTGAAGATAGTAAATGAAGGTCTGTACCTACCAACCAATCCGCTTTTGATAAGATTGCTTCAGATCGGTTGAGTTTGGCTAAAGCGCCGGGATTCCAATATAAAGTGGAAGCATCCCCTCCCATGGCGGAAAATGCGCCTCCCATCCCAATTGCCCTGGCGCCAACACCAATACCCAGGAAGGATGCGGCTGAAGACCCCACTTTGGATTGAGCCGGGATTTGACTGATCAACAAAGCTGCGAAAAGAACCCTCCTCATTTAATCACCGCCAGTTTTCCGGATTTCTTACCGCCAGTTTTTGACTCTACGATGTAATAGTAAACACCATAAGCGATATCCAGGTTTTCTTTGGTCTTGAGGTCCCAGGCAATGGTACCGGTATGCATATCCCCGGAATGATTAATGGTTCGTAAATGTTGCCCCCGTGTTGTAAAAATATGGACACGGCTGTCTGACGGTAAATTTTGAAATTCCACTTTTCGTGTTCCTCGACCACTGGTAATCCCGGGAGGGAGGGGCGATTCAAACTTATGCCCAACAATGTATGGGTTGGGGACAACTCGAATGTCCTCCATTTCAGATTTAACCAAGGGTTCCTTTACTTCAGGTGCCGGCCCTTGGAAAACGAAGGAATCTGAATTTCGAAATGGTTTGGAGAAATCAATGAACAGCGTATCGCCGGTGCCAAAATATAGTTTGGTCTTGGGATCGTGGGCTTGCCGCAGGGAAAAGGTAATATTCCACGTATACCGATCAATGCCGGTTGAATCTTTATCATAGAAGTAAATGTAATCAAAGGGATCAATCTTACCCGTCTGGCCTAATGGATAATCCCAAAGGTAAAATGGCACATCCACATTATCCGTTAGATTAATGACCTTAAAGTTTGTTTTAGTTCCGCCTGAAAAATCGTTTAGTGATCGATAGGATTGACCAAAATCAGATTGGTTTGAAAATACAATGGCATAATTATTAGGCACCCGAATTGCTTTCAGATCAATTTTTCCGTCAAAATCTGTATCTAAGTCGGAAGCACTAACGATAAAATGGAGGGTTGAGTCAGCCTGATTCTTGGACCAGGTAGCGCCATCCTCTGTCGTCCACCAATAGGATTCTTTCTCCAAGGATGTGATAAACCAGTCGTTTTTAAATTGAATGGACACACCGTCAAATATATCCGTATCTTTATGCTCAGGAACATAGGGACGCTGATTGGGGTTTGTCCATACTGAGTTATGTATATAGGGATTTTTAAAAAGGGGATAATAATTAAAGGTCAGTTCATGTTCATTATTCCCCAGGGAGCCGTGACTTGTGCCCCGGATTCGACCCCTTTCATAATCAATTTCATGATCGGCTTCAGGAATGTTAGCGCCAGTGCTGTTAACAAGTTTAACCGAGGAGGGAATAATATATTTCTTACTCAGTTGAACCCAGAAGGTATCATTAGGGGTGAAGGATTCCGTAATTGGATCAAGGTCTTTAACACTGTACATGGTTGTGATGGGCATATACTCCTCTTCATCAAACCAGTCAAAGTTTGGTTCGCCAAAATCCGGTATGCCATTACCCTCAGTACCATCGGGGTCATTCGTCCCTGCAACTCCATCGGTGCCCAGGTCATCGGTCAGCGGATCCCAATCTTGGTCATTGTCAATCCCATCGGTGGCAGTATCGTAAAAATTGATTTCATATCGGTGGCCAGTTAGACTTTTTTCATCAATAATCTGGATACTAAGAGAGCCCGTGCCGGGACCGGTGTGTGTCATGGGGATGGTATCGTTTAGGGTAAAACCGGCTGATTTCGATGTTGGTATAATGACTGCTGTATTTTGATCGGTAATAATTTCTCCTGTGGACAGAACAGAAATAAATTTAGAGTTTTCAGATGGAAAGATATCTTTCTCCTCATCTCCATGATCATAGGCCACCAATGCATAATAATAAGTGCGGCCGTTTTGAACGTCATCATCCACGAATGAATGAACCAAACCCGTTTCACTCCCTAAATAATAAGTGTATCCCTTTGTATCTTGGAACAGGTTGGCTGAGGGATAAAAATAGCCGCTGATTCCGTCTTTTTGGTCAAATTGAGCCAAGGTTGTATAGCCTTGAATCAACCCATTGGCATCGGTAATATTTCTCACATCATTAAAATTGGGATCCGTGGCGCGATAAATTTTATACCCTTGAAAATCTTTTACTTTCGTAACGGGGTCCAGACTTTCTTCTGAAACACGATCCCAGTACAGGGTTACTTTTCCATCGCCGGGGACAGCCGTTAGAGTTGGTTTTTTAGGCGGTGGTGGAAAGCGATAATCACTGTTATAAATATCCTGGACGGTTTTTTTATTATTTATTAGATCTTTGAGGTCATTTCCATAAACAAGGGCAATGGAAAAGCGTTCAGTCTGTCCCGCCCGCAGTGGAAAGTACCCTGATCCATAAATAAAATCCCCATCTTCGCCACCTATTGGTTTTCCATCAACAATTGAAGGCGGAACATCAAAATATCCGGGTTTTAACTGATTCCATAACTCCTCATCTTCTTTGGCAGGATAAAGATTGGCCGGTGAAAAATAATTAAAACTGGTCAATCCAATTTGGTCGGATTCATCCACATCTGTGCGGTCAAAATTGGGTTCCCCTAAAGTGGGTTGACCATCCAATTCACCATAATCACCCGTATTAGGAATTCCATCAGCACCTAAATCATCATGATTTACATTCCAGTCACCATCATTATCAATGCCATCATCACGTCTTTCATCAATGAGGGAATTCAGAAGACCATATTCCGTAATGTAATCTATGTAAGCTCGGGGATTAATGGTGTCAAATAAAACGGTGCCATCCGGTTCAATCCTGCGTTGGTTATAATGGAGAAAATAATTTTCATCAATTAAACCATCCAGGTCATTATCAATTCCATCAAATGCATTTTCATTAGATAATTCTCTTCCTTGAGAATCATACACAATGTTCCCCTCAACCAGAATTGTTTTCCCGGGATAAATCACCAACTCAGCGCCCCGGGTTTTAACGACAATACTGTCAAGGTTCGGAATAGTGTATTTTGTACGGTTATATTTATTATCAATTAATATAATCTCATGCCCGGGCTGAATAAGAATAGAATCAAAACTGGCCGGTACAAAAATTGGCGCGTCTGCGCCAGAGGATAATAAAAAATCTCCATCATTATCGATACCATCAAATGGGTTTCCAGGACTTTCTAAAAAAGCATAACCCACCATACCCATATCGCCGACCCAATGGGGGTTTCTATCTGCATTATTATCAAAGTCTCCCGTATAAGTAATGTTTTCTTGAACATCGAAAAATGACCAATCGTCATCATATTCCTGGGGGCGACCATCGGTGCCGGTAACGCCTACATATGTACCGACAAGCATGCCAAACACAACATTGGTATAATCAATCGTACTTGTATTGGTCACCTCGTATTGCCAAAATAAAACGTCTTGAGCCAAAAATTGCTGCCATTGCATGCCTCGCACTTTGACTTCAAGCCCCAGTCCGTTTCGAGCAGGGTTTGTAGAATCGGGCTTAAACTCTACATTCCATTTATTGTATTGGGGGTAATTGAATTCTTCATCATTGTTATCATCCATAACAAAGAAACTTTCTTGCTGGATATTTTGAAGGTCTTTACCAAAATATCCATTCCAAGATCCACGCCAACCCGGGTCATCCCCTTCTTTTTGTTTGTCGGGCCAAAAGGGAGGCCAAGTGGTCTTATCCGTACTCATGGCAATTTTTTCTTGTTTTTCATTAAAATAGCCGGCACGAGGCTCAAATCCCCAGGATTTCCCTCCCGGTGATTCTTCAAAGCCAGTGAATGTTGGGCGGCTTGCTGGAGAAATAACTACAGAATGAAATTTGACCGGATTCCCTGCTGTATCCAATGTGGTGATTTCTGCACCCACCATGGGAGAAACGTCACCAATATACCCATTATTATCATGGGGCCATGCACCCCGAGGTCCTTTTTCTCCCGGTTGTGCGATTACACCCCAATTCCCAAAAACCGTTTTAACTAGATTTGCATTATGAATTCCATAACGACGATATTGTCGTCCTGAGGATTCTTGGGCTATTGTCCAAGAAAGAATGAATATAAAAAAACAAATTATTCTTTTAGAAACCATAGGTTACTCCAAATTCGATTCTGAGAGGTGAAGAGTAAAATGTTTCATTTCTAAACCATGATTCGATTGTATTTACCGCTTCTTCCGTATTTTGGTTTTTGGCAATATTTTCCCAGCGGGTGAAATCAGCTTTACCGGAATCATCATAAACGGCGTGTTGATTCAAGTGATCAAAAACATTTTCTACTCTCAAAAATATTGTGGCATTCTTAAGGGGAGAGTAGAATGCCTTGAAGTCCACATTCCAGGTAAATGGCTTTTTACCAGAATTCTGAACCAAGGATGAAATATCTTCCGTACTCAGGGGCGTATAGGGCAGCCCTGATCCCACTTGGGCAATGGCCGACAGGCCCCAATTATTTTTGTTATAGGCAGCGGATAAATTAACTGTGTGGCGCTGATCCCAATTTAATGGAATTAATTGAATTTCAGGAAGGGAGCCGCCTGCAATGGCATTGCGAGCCTGTTGAGGATCAGAGGCGGACCCTTTAGCAATTTGAAATGTGTAATCTAAATTCCCCGAAAGACCATTCGTTTCCCGCATACTCAATGACATGACCACACCCCGAACATAAGCAAAATCCGAGTTTACCAGTTTGCTATACGATGCAGAACCACCAAACAGGTCAATTTGCTTAGACCGCGTTCCCGTTAGATCTCGGATGTCTCTAAAATAGGCGGTCAAATCCAAGGCAATATTGTATGAAATTTGCTGTTGAATCCCCAATTCTCCTTGGACGGTTTTTTCAGGTCGCAGATCAGAATTCCCAATAACGCCAATATTTCCGGTCCCTTGCCCCAAATCAAAATCAGGATTCATATAAAGCATTTCAAAACGGGGGACCTGAAAAAAGTGACCATATGAAAAATGAATCACACCGGTAGTTGAGAAGGGAAAGGAAGCGCCAAATCGTGGACTGATTTTCCATTTTGGTGATGTGTTTTTATACCAGTACGATTCACGCTCGGCAAGTGAAACACCACTTTCACCCATATCCCTGACGCCATTTTCATTGGTATCGTTATAAATATTCTCCGGCCGAATGGGGTTGTTTATAGAAGGATCTGTTGGGTCACTGAGTATTCGCCCCTTCGGGTTGAAGTAGTCAATCCGAAATCCAACGTTGATGATCAATTCGTTGAATTCAATCTTATCCTGGATATAACCACTGGCCTCAAATGGTTTAAACTGGTAAGTACTTGAATAAATGGTTGAGTCCGGCAGACGCTGGGGATTGATCAAAAAGGGATCATCTTCCAATTCATTAAAGCTGGCTTTTCCATCAGGAGGTCTTAGAGAATAATCTTCATAAGATAGGGAGTGGGATCTGAGTTCAATGCCTGTTTTTAACTGATGCTGTTTGTTTAATTGACTTGTGAGATCCGCCTTTAGGGTGGTTGTGCCCGTCTGTCTTGAAAATACAGATGGATTTGTACCACCGGTTAAAAAACTGTAAGGCTGTGTATTTAATAATTTTGGATGGACATATTTATCCCAATGTCCTTTTGAATAAGTTTGGTGGTTGTAGGATTTATTAAAACGGGTCAGGCCAACCGAGATAAAATTATTGCCGTTAAAACTGTGATTGAGGTTCAATAGGTGAGTTTGACCAACCCGAAACCGTGTCAGGTTTCCATCGGGATTATAACGATACATACGGTCATAATCTTGGTAAGTCACATCATCATTGATTAGGGTATATTTTAATTTGGTGAAGGGTGAAAACTTGTAAATCAGTTTTCCCTGGAGGTATAATTTTTTATTCCAATTCATGGGTACAAAGGCATTATCGCCCCTCCCGGGATAGAGGGTATCTCCGTTTTCCACATGAAAACGATAAAGGTGAAATTCATCTGTTTCATCCCGGTATGAAACATTATGTGGGTTGAACCGGCGCTGCCCTTCATGAATCCCCTGGTAATAAACGGTTCGCCCTGTAAGGTTGAAAAACAATTTTCCTGGAAGGATCGGTCCTTCCAGATTAATATCAATATTATTAGTGGTTAAAGGATTGAATTGATCGGCATTCATAAATAAGTTGGATTTTCCGGTTAAAAAATCACCGCCATAAAGGGTGGCGCTTCCCTGAAATTTATCGGACCCATCCTTCGTGACAATATTTACAATTCCACTCATGGCTTGGCCATACTCTGCATTGAAGGCGCCGGAGATCACCTGCATTTCGGATACTGTATTTTTATTCACGTCAACAATCGTACCGCCATCAAAAACATCAGTCATGGGAACACCATCAACCCAGTAAGCCACCTCCCCGGAACGCCCCCCTCGAAGGTGTCCCTGGACAAAACCAGCCTGCAATTCCAGCACGTCGGATATTTCAGTGACAGGAAGTTGATCTATCATGGCCCCATCTACAATGGCAGTAGAGGCAGTGAGGTCTTTGGTGATTAGGGGGCGCTCAGCCACCACCGTCACTTCTTCTCCCTCGAGAGCTTCTTCTTTCATAGAAACATTGATAGTCGTTGTCAGATCTGATCGAACAATGACATTTGTTACCTTTGAGGTGGCATATCCAATCATCATTGCTTTCACCGTATACGTCCCCGGAGGGATGTTGAGTATAATATAATTGCCGTCCATATCCGTGGCAGCACCTAAGGATGAGCCTTCGATGAGAATATTGCAGCCGACCAAAGGATCACCCGTATTTTTATCGGTGATGATACCAACGACCTTTCCGGTTACGCCTCCGAAAAGGAATCCCACAATAAATAAAATTGATAAGATTAGGGATTTAATTTTCATGAATAAATATCTGTCCTGATTTTCCATTAATTCTGGTTTGGTTATTCCCTCCAATTAAAGCTGTCCATTTGTTCTTGGGCTCTCTCCAAATTGAATATGGGATTTTCAAGGCCCGATTAGACCCATTGAATATAGCCAAAATAGTTTGATTTTTATGCGTCCGGGAGAATATATATAATCCCTTTTCGTCCGCGAATACGGTTTTATAATCGCCATAGTTGAATACATCATGCCGGTTTCGGAGTTGGGCCAAAGATTGATAATGCTTCAATAAATACTTATTTATACTCACGCTGTCAATCGGTCTAATCCCTTCACAATCATCGCGTTGATCGCATTGATGCATTATCTCCGAGTCATATTCAAATTCTGGCCAGAGCATGGGTTTTCGGCAATCAGGGTCATCAGCGCCCCACATTCCCACTTCATCCCCATAGTATATAAATGGTGTGCCGGGGAAGGCAAACTGAAACGTGATCATTGTTTTTTGGATCTGCAATTCTTCTGGATTGGGTTTCCTGATATCGAAATGGGGTTGATACCAGGTGTTGTTTTCATGGTCGATCCAACGGTCGGGGTTGATTACGGCTGATGCCAGCCTTTCTGTGTCGTGGCTGTCGAACATGCTTTGGAGTGTTAAAACTCTATCATATCCATATTCATTGATAAAACCATTCAGTAGACCGTCCAATTCAACAGGAGTGATTTGATCTTTTTCGTTAATAAAAAATTTATACATGGCGTCGCCAAAACGATAGTTCATCACAGCGTCAAACCGGTTCTCAACCATCCAGGGCAGTGCATTGAACATTTTATTCTTGGGCCAATCCTCCCACCAGACTTCTCCTGTCAAATAAGCATCGGGATTGATGTCTCTTACCCAACCGCCAAACAGGGACCAGAAACCGATTTGAACCCTTTCGGCCACATCCAATCTCCAACCGTCAATCCCATCGGAGGGGTTACCGTCATTGTTGGGGTCCATCCAGCGCCTGACCACTGCATGCAAATGAATCCGCACGGGCGTTACCGGTCCAAGGCTATCCTGCCGAAATGAAGGCAAATCAGTTACCCAGCCTTTATAACGCAAGTCCCCATATGGTTCTGAATAGAGTGGCGGGAGATCAACAAAATCTTTGTTGTGGGATAAATCCTGTTTCCCCCGTCCTTCCACAACAAACCAATCGATGTAAGGACTTTCACCATTGTTTTTAACAACATCCTGAAATGCCCAGAATGTCATGCCCACATGGTTGAAGACGCCATCTATAATAATGTGCATATTCCTATTATGCACTTCCTGAACCAGTTTTAAAAACAGTTTGTCAGCCGAGGTCCATTTCCAGGTGGTTGGGTCCATAGGGTTTTCGGAAGCAATGGTTTTCGCATCCCCTTCAGGGTCGGGACCGAAATGGCGGTCAATATGGTGGTAATAAGCGGCGCCGTATTTATGAGAGGAAGGCGAGTCAAAGACAGGGTTTAAGTAAATGGCATTGATTCCCAATTCCTGAAGATAATCCAATTTTTGAATTATTCCTTCCAGATCGCCCCCATAGCGCCGCAATTGAAATTGGTAGCGGTAGTCCTGACCATTGGCTTTTTCCCAAGGATGAAATTCGTACCAATCGGAAGTCCACGGCGTTATTTTCCATTGGCTCTGCTTATCCCAGGGCCATGTGCCTACCAGGCTTTCAATTGTCGGGTCGTTGTTTTGATCCCCATTATAAAACCGCTCCGGAAATATTTGATACCATATGGCGCGTTGATGCCAATCCGGATTTCCCGCAAAGGCGAGAGATGAGATAAGGGCGATCAAAAATGGTTTGTACATTTTGGGTTCAAAAAATGGGTGAAAAATAGACACTCAGTCTTGAGTTACTAATAAAAATTAGTTATTTTCCAGTGAGATAATCAATAGATTTATTCATAATGTGATCCAACATGATATAGATATTAACAGGTGATTCAACACAATCATGAAAAATTTCCGAAGAAAAAACCTTAAGCGAATTAAAAATAAAAATATTTATGCAGATATATTTAGTATCAATAGTTTTGGAACCATAGAGGAAAGGTGACAGGAAATATTAATCGAAATGAATGTATTTAATTCAAAATCTAAAAAATATTTAACCGGATTATTTATATCTGGCGTTCTTGGAATTCTTTTTATTGTAATTAGTGATGCATCTAATTATTCTTTACGAGTAATGACCTTCAATATTCGGTATGATAATCCAAATGACGGTGTTAACCGTTGGCAAAATCGGCGAAATGAAGTCTCAAATGTTATTAACAAATATTCTCCGGATGTAATTGGAATCCAAGAAGGACTAAAAAATCAATTAGACTTTCTGGAAAAGAACTGTAAGGGATATAATTGGTTAGGTATGGCGAGAGATGATGGAAAAGAAAAAGGTGAATACACAGCAATATTCTATAATACAAATAGATTTATACTAATAAAAGATTCAACATTCTGGTTGTCGCCCACGTCGGATGTTCCAAGCAAGGGGTGGGATGCAAATCTTCACAGAACGGCAACATGGGCAAAATTCCATGATAAAAAAACTAAAGAAAAGCTCTTTGTCTTTAACACTCATTTTGACCATGAAGGGAGCGCCGCCCGTAAAAAAAGCGCGTTTTTATTGAAGGAACAAATTAGTCGTATCACAGAAAATATTCCTTTCGTATTGATGGGTGATTTTAATTTGACACCTGACTCTGATCCCTATGCTGTTCTAACCGATTCTACACAATTAACACTGTTATTTGACACTCGATTTGTATCTCTAAAAAAGCATCAAGGTCCAGACGGAACTTTTAATGGGTTCGGATTTTCAGATAAAGGATTAAATCGAATTGATTATATTTTTGTTGGTGAGAATATTGATGTGATGTCCCATTTCCATGCTCCAGATCGATATGAAGAAAATGCTATTTCAGATCATTTCCCAGTAATTGTTGATTTGACTCTCAAGGGTAATAATGATCATAAAAACTGAATTGTTTATCTAATGAACATATTTTCAGATAAAACTAAACTCAATTGCGATCAGATTAAATTGCTATGATTTATCATCGACAGATGGCAATACTTGACTTTGAGCATCAATATATTTTTTGTTACATTCAGTTATCCTTGATGTTAAATAAGCGTTTCCATCCTTGAAAATAATCAAACTATAGTATGACCGATTCTCAAGAAAAAATAATCAACCTTTTACAAGAATTCGGGTTATCCCTGAATGCCTGTAAAGCATACGTTTCATTACTTAAAAAGAATCCAGCTACCGGTTATGAGATCAGTACACAATCTGACATTCCACGTTCAGCCATTTATGCCACCCTAAATCGCTTGGAAAGTATGGGATTGGTAAATGCTGAAGGGGATACGCCCAAAAAATATATTCCTTTAGCTCCATCCCAGTTGATCGAGCACTTAAACAGCAATCATTCAGAAAATATCAAAGGGCTTGAAACAGCCATCAATGATTTGGAATTGGATGAAGAAGCATTCGATTTTTGGCATATCCATGGATATAACAACCTGATCATCAAGTTGAAAGAAGCGATTAACCAGGCCAATAAAATGGTCCTGATGAATTCATGGGCCAAAGAAGTGCAGCAGTTAGAAAATGAGTTGGCCGAAGCGGAAGCGCGGGGCGTGAAGGTGATTCTGTTCAGTTTCTGCAAATTGAACAATAATTTTGGCAATACCATTTCCTATAATATTGAGGAGGAAAAAATTGCTGAAATCTGGCGCCCCAAGGTTGTGCTGGTTGTGGATCACCAGATTTCCATCATGGGGAGCGCCAAGGAAAACGGCAACCGTGCCATCTGGACCTCCAACGAAGCGTTGACCAAAATTGCCATGGATTATACGATCCTGGATATTACCCTCGCCGGCCAGCGTCTCTGCCTGGATGTGAGCGAAGTCGCCGAAACCATCATGAAAAAAGACGACTTTGACCTCGACAAACTGATCGAAGAAGCCCAGATGAAATAAATCTTCTTTTTTCTTTATAAAAATCCTTGTTATTTTACAGTTACTCAGAACTGAGTTACTAATTAGATTCCCAGTCTAATTCGCACGGTTTTATCCGTGATTTATCCCTAACTCACAAAAAGGATATGGTTATATAATTATGAATCGTTTCTCGAGAGAAAGCGGTGTATTGCTGCATTTGACTTCCTTGCCCGGCCCCCATGGGATCGGTGACTTGGGTCCATCTGCATTTCGTTTTATAAAGCAATTGGGACTCATGGGACAGAAATTGTGGCAAATCCTGCCCAACGGTCAGCCGGATAATTGTTATTCTCCCTACAGTACAATTTCAGCTTTTTGTAACAATCCATTGTGGATCAGCCTGGACCTGCTCTGTGACGAGGGATACATTGCAAAAGAAGAATTGGACCGATGTCCTGATTTTCCCAAAGAAAAAGTGGATTATGAGGCTGTTGACTTTTTTAAAATGCCCCTTTTGCAAAAAGCTGCTGAGCGATTTCGATCCAAGGCCGCACCCAATGAAATAAAATCCTTCCGATCCTTCTGTGATACCAATGATTACTGGCTCGATGATTATTCCTTATTCATCACTCTCCGTGATTTGGAGGATGGAAAGCAATGGTCAGATTGGTCTGAAAAATTTGCCAAGCGAGACAAAGAAACTTTGGCAGATATTCGTCTGGATTACCACAACAAAATAGACCAGATTAAAATCCTTCAATATTTCTTTTACCGGCAATGGCAGGGATTAAAAGATTATGCTGTTAAAAAAGGAATTAAAATCATCGGCGATATTCCCATTTATATTTCCTACAATAGTGCCGATGTATGGGCGAATCGTGACTTATTTAAACTGGACGGGAATGGTTGTATGGTCGTCCAGTCCGGTTGTCCCCCGGATCATTTTATTGCCGAAGGGCAAGCATGGAACCATCCCATTTATGATTGGGCCCATCACAAGCGTACAGGTTATGAATGGTGGATTGCCCGACTTAAATATTTATTCCAGGTTGTAGATATTATCCGGATTGACCATTTTAATGGATTTGCCAAATTCTGGGAAGTGCCAGCCGGAAATTCAAACGGAATCGGGGGTGAGTGGATCGATGGACCGGGAGCCCCATTTTTTGAGGCGGTCAATGCTGCGCTTGGTGATAAACCCATTTTTGCCGAAGATTTGGGAGAAGCCAGAAAAGACGCTACACCCATTATGGAAAAATTTAACATCCCCGGCATGAAAATCCTCCAGACGACATTTAAAAATAAAGATAAGCCGGACCCCATGGCAGAAAATATAGTCGTATACACGGGTACCCATGATAATGATACAATTGTAGGATGGTTTAACAATAAGAATTCCAATGGACATCCTGTTCAATCGGATGTGGAATTAAAGGCAGAACGGGAGCGGGCGCTGGCGTTTTTCAATTCTGACGGATCCAATATTCATTGGGATTTTATTAAAATGGCTATGGATTCCAAAGCCAGGACAGCCATCATCCCCCTGCAGGATATTTTAGGATTGGGGACCGATGCCCGCATGAATATCCCCGGCACGGTGGGAGACAATTGGGAATGGCGGTACTCGGATGACCTCATGCGTCCGGATATCTTGAAAAAAATGAAAGCATTAACTGCAAAAAGCGGAAGAATTTGATCAAAAATGAAAATAGCTTATTTCAGCGCTGAGATCGGCATCTCATCAAGTTTACCTACCTATAGCGGTGGTTTGGGTGTCCTAGCCGGCGACCAAATTAAGGCCGCCGGTGACCTCGGCCTCGACATGTGCGCCGTTACTTTATTGTACCGGGAAGGGTATTTCAAACAGCGTATCGATGATGAAGGGATCCAGACGGAAACTTATCCCCGTTTTGACCCCCATCCACTGTTAAAAAAGTTGGATATAAAATTCACCCTGAGATTAAGAGAACGAGATGTATGGATTCAGGCTTATCAATTCGATTACATAGGTCACGAAGGGAAAATTATTCCTATATATTTTTTAGACACGGATTTTGAGGATAATTTTACCGATGACAGGAATATAAGCTTAAGGCTTTATTCCGGTGACAAGGACCATCGCATCCTCCAGGAAGCCATCCTGGGATTCGGTGGAACAAAATTGTTGGAACACCTGGGATATGACAATATTGAAACTTACCACATGAATGAGGGCCATTGTTCCTTTTTAGTCTTAGACCTTTTGGAAAAATTCAATGGCGATGTGGAAGAAGTTAAAAAACGCTGCCATTTTACCACCCATACGCCTGTTCCTGCCGGACACGACCATTTCGCTGAAACCCGGGTGAAAAAACTACTCCACGGGCTCATTCCTGAAAAGCTTGAATTGCCCTCGCTCGTTCAAAACGGACGCCTCCATATGACAGAACTTGGTCTTTACTTCAGCCGTTCTGCCAACGGTGTTTCAAAGCTCCATGGCGAGGTGGCCCGTGACCAATTCCCCTGGGGTGACATCGGCCACATCACCAATGGGGTACACCATTCCTATTGGATGGGCAGTCCTTTCAAGAAATTGTTTGACAGCCATCTACCCGGATGGCGTGGTAATCCTGAATTACTGATGCAGGTGGATGAGATTCCCGATGATGAAATTTGGGAGGCCCACCTTACCCGTAAAAAGTATTTATTGGGATATGCCAATGCCCAACTCCAAAAGGCCTTGGATCGGGATACTCTGACGATTGGGTTTGCCCGCAGGGCCGCCACCTATAAACGGGCCCAGCTCTTATTCCATGATATGGAACGACTGCTGGAAATCGGGCAGGGTAAGATTCAAGTTGTCTATTCCGGAAAGGCTCATCCCAATGACGCGGCCGGGAAAGCATTGATAAAACAAATCGTTTCCAAGGCGAACAAATTGTTCGGAGAAATCAAAATTATCTTCCTAGAAAACTACAATATGTGGCTGGGACGTATGATCACGTCCGGTGTAGATATTTGGCTGAATACACCTTTACGCCCGAATGAAGCCAGCGGCACCAGTGGTATGAAGGCCACCTTAAATGGTGTTCCTAACCTATCTGTATTGGACGGTTGGTGGGCGGAAGGCTGTCGGGATGGCATTAATGGGTGGGCCGTGGGTGATCCGGATCACCCTGACGGAGAAAAAGACGCAGCCCATTTATATTCCATCCTTGAAAATGAAGTTATTCCAACCTATTACAATGATCAAAAAAAGTGGATATCCATAATGAAAGCCGCTATTAAAACGGGTGTTGATTTCACGGCTCACCGAATGGTGAAGGAATATGTGCAGAATTATTATGAAAAGGATTAGGGCTGCTCGATGAGTAATATTGACCTTGGCATTATTCTCGTTTATTTATCCGCAATTGTCGTCATAGGATTAATGATGCAGCGCAAGGCGGGGAAGAATATTGATTCCTATTTTTTGGGTGAAAGGAATCTGCCCTGGTGGGCCTTGGCTTCATCTGGAATGTCCTCTAATCTAGATATCAGCGGTACCATGATCATCGCCGCCTTGATCTATGCCTTAGGGGCCAAAGGCTTCTATATTGAAATTCGCGGGGGCGTCACCTTAATCATGGCTTTCCTCATGATTTATATGGGCAAGTGGAACAGGCGTTCCGGCGCCATGACCCTGGCGGAATGGATGAAGCTTCGTTTTGGTGGAGGGCCTTCGGGACAAACCGCAAGATTAACCGCAGCTGTATCTTCTATCATTATGACTATAGCCATGGTGACTTATTTTGCCTTGGGTGGTGGAAAATTCCTGGATCAATTTTTAGGCATTGAAAATTATCTTGGGCTTCCGTCAGAATTCTGGGCGGCTTCATTGCTCATTGCCGTGGCCATGATCTATACGGTGGCTTCCGGATTATATGGGGTCGTGTGGACAGATGTTTTCCAGGGATTCCTGATCTTTGGCGCTATATCATACATGGCTATCCGGGCGATGGGGATTGACCTTCCGCAAGAATTCACCATTTCACTGCCCTTGTTTGATGGGGGCTTTGAGCGATATACAACTACATTGAAAGAGTGGACAAGTGTAATACCGACTTTTGAATTGGCCATTGATGATGCCTCACAATATTCCATTTATAACCTGTTCGGAGTGGCGGTTATGTTCTATGTCATGAAAGTGATTCTGGAAGGCTCCGGTGGAACGGGGAACTATATGTTGCAGCGGTATTTTGCCGCCAAGGATGACCGTGAAGCAGGCTTGCTGAGTGCCTTCTGGTTATTCTTACTATCCTTTCGTTGGGTCTTTATCGGCTCTATCGCTGTCATTGGTGTTTCCTTGGGAACCCAGATCACGGACCCTGAACTGGTTCTGCCTGCCGTGGTGGAAACACTTCCTGTGGGGATAAAAGGGTTTTTAATCGCCGGTCTCATGGCTGCCGGCATGTCTACGTTTGATTCCACTGTGAATGCCGGTGCCGCCTACTGGGTGAAGGATATTTACCAGTTGTATGTGAATCCATACGCCAGTCAGAAAAAATTAATGGTTCAAAGTTACCTGGCGTCTGTTTTGATCGTTGTGGCCGGGTTGGGGCTAATGCTCGTATTTAAAAATATCAACGACATTTGGGGATGGATTACCATGAGCATTGGTTCCGGCCTTTTAATCCCCATGCTGCTCCGCTGGTATTGGTCCCGTTTGAATGGATGGGGGTTTACCATTGGTACCTTATCAGGGATGAGCGCTGCCATTGTCTTTAAGGCACTGGCGGTTGATGGTGTGACGGAGTATAATATGTTCGCTGTTTCAACATTGATATCCCTTATTGGGACCATTCTAGGTACACTTTTGACCAAGCCCACCGGTGAAGCGACGCTCCAACATTTTTATAATAAAACACGCCCTTTTGGCACTTGGGGTCGGTTTAAGTCAAATCTCTCCTCTGAAGAAAGCAACGCTGTCGAAAAAGAGAACCGCCGAGATATTCTCTCTACAATTTTGGCCGTCCCCTGGCAGGTTGCTTTCTTCCTCCTCATGATGAGCATCATGTTTAAAACATGGGGAAATGTGTTTGTATTAGGGGGTATTTTCGCTAGTCTGACAATTGCCTTGTACTTCACCTGGTTCAGGCATTTGTCTACTGACGCGGTTTCTGAATCATAAAATAATCAAACATGAAAAAATTAATCCTAGCTGGTATTGCTTCTCTGAGCATACTATGTGGGCAAAGTGGGTATGTGGTAGAATGGTCTCCGGCATTTCCGACGGTGGGACAAGCCATTACAGTTACTTTCTACGCAGACCGAGGTACAGGTGGATTAAAAGGATATACTGGTGATGTATACGCCCACACAGGGGTAATCACGGATAAAAGTACGCGCCCATCGGATTGGAAATATGTAAAGACAGATTGGGGTCAGAATACTTCCGCCACCAAACTCACACGGGTTGCCACCGACCAATATGAATTAAAGATTGAAGACATTCGATCTTATTACGCAGTTCCAAGTTCAGAAAAGATTTTAAAACTGGCTTTTGTTTTTCGCAGTGATAATTCTCGAAAGGAAGGGAAGGCCAAAGGTGGGGCGGATATTTTTATTGAATTATATGAAAGCGGTACCCAGGTCATTGTATTGGAACCCAGCGTCTCTCGCCTCAACCCTTTTATGACATCGGTGGATACAACAGTGCAGATAACGGCAATAGGAAATTCCATCGGCAGTACACTCACGAGTGTGAAAATACTGGTGAATGGAATCGAAGAAGCCACATCAACCGGAGATACAATTCAATATTCCGTGGTCTTAAATACCCCAGGGAAAAAAGTTGTATCTGCAGTTGCCGTAGATGCCTTGAGCCGTACTGATACAGCCACTTTTCATCTTGTGTATAATGCCAGTGTAATCGATGAAACACCACCAAGTGGTACGATTGACGGAATTAACTATAATTCTGACGGAAAATCCGTTACTTTGTCTCTATTCGCACCGCATAAACAAAATGTGTATGTCTTGGGGGATTTTAATGATTGGCAAATAGATCCGGACTATTTTATGAAACGCCACGTCATTGATGGAGACAGCATCCGTTGGTGGCTCACCATAAACGGATTAGAATCGGGGAAAGAATATGCCTACCAATATTTTGTTGATGGGAAAATTAGAATCGCCGACCCATATACGGATAAAATACTGGACCCTTGGAATGACCATTATATTCCAGAAAATGTTTATCCCAATTTGAAGGAATATCCCAAAGAAAAAACACAATATCCTGTTTCCGTATTGGAAACAGGGCAAACTTCCTACGAATGGAAAACATCCGGATATAAAACGCCTCCGAAAGAAGAATTAATCATTTATGAGGTCTTAATCCGGGATTTTGTCTCAAACCATGACTATAAAACACTTACCGATTCGCTGCATTATTTTGTTCGATTGGGTATTAATTCCATCGAGCTCATGCCCATTAACGAATTTGAAGGCAACAGCAGTTGGGGCTATAACCCTTCATTTCTGTTTGCGCCGGATAAATATTATGGTCCTAAAAATGATTTAAAAGCATTCGTGGATTCAGCCCACTCCAAAGGAATTGCCGTGATTATGGATATAGTGCCCAACCATTCGTTTGGTCAGTCCCCCTTTGTTCGTCTTTATAATGAGGGGAATTATGGAAAACCCACTGCTGAAAATCCATGGTTCAACCAAGAGCATAACTTCGCCAACACGGATGCCCACTGGGGATACGACTGGAATCATGAAAGTAAAGCAACGCAAGATGTGATGGACCGTTTGATCGCCTATTGGATGACCGAATTCAAAATAGACGGTTTTCGCTTTGACTTCACCAAAGGAATTGGAAATAATTATAAAGGTTTTGATGACTCATGGGGCAGTAATTATGATGGGGATCGAGTGCGTTTGCTGAAACGAATGGCTGACCAAGTTTGGTCAGTGAATCAGAACGGCATTGTGATACTTGAGCATTTAGCGGTAGAAAAAGAAGAAAAAGAATTGGCGGATTACGGGATGCTCATGTGGGCCAAAGCCAATCATAATTATGGTGAAACTGTGATGGGCTATCACGGCGGAGACAACTCCAAATTGTCCTGGACATATTTCAAGAATCGGGGTTGGTCCAAACCTAATATGGTCACCTATATGGAAAGCCATGATGAAGAACGGATCATGTTTAAAGCCAAATCTTATGGGAATAAATCAGGAAATCACGATGTAAAGAAAACCCCTGTGGCATTGGAAAGAATGAAAACAGCCGGCGCCTTATTTTTTCTTATTCCGGGACCTAAAATGATTTGGCAATTTGGTGAACTGGGCTATGATATTTCGATCAATGAAGGGGGGCGCCTTGGAGAAAAACCCATAAAATGGGATTATCTCCAAGACAGTCAGCGAAAAAATTTATTCAATACATGGTCCTACTTGATCTCCCTGCGGAAAGCAAACCCCATTTTTAATCACAGAGATTCAAATCTCAAAACATGGCTAAACGGTCCGGTTAAAAAGATCCAGTTTGATTATGAAGGCAAGCATGCCTTTGTTGCGGGGAATTTTGATGTTGTACCGAAAGAAGTCTCCATCGAATCATCTCATAATGGGCCTTGGCACCATGTTTTCCTCGGGGATACAATTTCCTTCAATTCACAAAATGTAAAAATTACAATTCCACCCGGAACATTTATTTTTTTGACCGATTTTGAAGTGGATTATCCAGGGAAAAATGTGACTTATCTATCTACAAAAGATGAATTCAATTTTCCTGATCAAATTCAGCTATTAATCAATTATCCAAACCCTTTCAATCCTGTGACAACATTACATTTCACAGTGGGGCAATCAAGCGGCAATCCGATCGAATTAAATATCTATGACATCACTGGTCGGTTGGTGGATTCTCTGGTTAATGAATATTTAATTCCAGGTGAATATCGAATCCAATGGGATGGGAGAAGCCGGGCCAGCGGGGTGTACTTTGCGGTACTCATGAATGGGGATGATACCCAAAGGCAAAAAATCATTTTAATGAAATAAGTGAAGGAATCATTTATTTGACTCCGGTTATTCTATATACAGTATAATCTGTATTGGGGCCGCGCTCTGCGCGCCCCCAATGGCGAAACTCCTTGTCGTTTGGGGTCTGTCGGCGCGGAGCGCGCCTCCAACCCCCACTCCACCCTACAGCCACTTTTCACAAACAAGTTTGCTCAAGCATCTGCGGGTGAGTTTCGCCATTAAGTAAATTAACAGGCTTCAATTTCCTCTGCCAGGAAAAACGTCCATTTCCCATCAAGACCAAAAATATGCCAGTAAATAAAAATTTTAGCAGAAATTGGGTATGAAAGGCTGAAATCAATAAAGAAGAAATTCAGTCCTGAATGTAAGTCTCCATTGAATGAGGCCCTCCCTTTCGAACAAAAACAGCCCCGCTGGTGGGCGATATGGACACTTCACCGGTCAATAGCTGAATCCCATCCAAATCAACTTTTTCAGAATTAACAATTTGCTTCCATTCGCCTTGAGGTAATTTAATATTTAGTGGCTGATTCATATCCCCATTCAAGCATACCGCAATTTCATTATTGATGGTGTAGGCCACTGCCACCTGGTTGCCTACATCAAAGAATCCAAAATTTTCCGGATCACTTTTTCTTAAGGCTGGAAAACTTTTCCGCATTTGGATCAGGCCTTTATAATAGTCGACCAATTCCTTATTTAAATCTTTTTCATCCCAATTCAGCCAATTGGTTTCATTGTCCTTTTCGTAGGAATTATGATCCATTTGGCCCACATGTTTATCAGGAACATCAGTGTCTGCGATAACCTTACTCCGGGCCCATTCCTGCCCCTGGTGCATAAAGACGATTCCCTGGCTGGTGAAAAGAAAGAGGGCCCCCAGTTTACTCATGGCCAGTAATTCGCTATCCACTTTAGCGTGTGATTTTCGATCAGTGATTATTTCATGTTTTTCTATGAAACCACCGGTGATGCGCAGGCGGTCACCAAAGGTAAGGTCATCATGAGATTCGAGATAATTGACGCTATGATCCGAAGAAATATATTGGCCGCCATATTCTCTTAAGGAACCCATGGCTAAACGACGGAGAAAATTTTGATTATCACCATGGCGAAGATTGCCAAAAAGAAATCCCTTATCATTAATATCAAAAACACTTCCCTTTAAACCGTCCCTGAACTGGTCGTTGAATGAGGCCCAGCCCTGGTCAGAAAATCCATGGGGGTTATAACCACCGCCCCAGGGTTCAGCGAGAATAATTACATTCGGGTTGATGGCTCTAAGTTCTGCAATAATGATATTCCGTGTTTCAGCATCAATCAATTCACCCAAATCAAATCGGAATCCATCCACGTGGTATTCTGTCATCCAATATTTGAGGCTTTCCAGGATCAGTTTTCGCATGGGAGGACTTTCCGTTTTGCAGTCATTTCCGCAGCCGCTTTTAGCGCTCCAATTCCCGTTTTCATCAAAGCGGAAATAGAGATCACGATCAATATATTTCAGGGGATTGAGGTCATATTGAGACACATGGTTATAGACCACATCAATGATCACAGCAATATTCTCCTTATGCAGCGCTTTCACCAAGTCCTTCAATTCATGAACGGCCCGGCCATCGGTCCCGTTCCAGGTATACGGGAGATTGGCGCCATCAGAAGCATAATAGGATTCCGGCGCAAAAAAGAAGGATGTCATATAGCCCCAGTGATTGACAGCATAAGGATTCCAGTCGTTGTTGATAGAGAGGTTTTTGTCCTTATAGGGCACTTCTACATTCGCAAAATCCTGGAGAGGGAGGATTTGAACTGCATTTATACCCATGTCTTTCAGATGGGTGATGCCACCCCGCTGATCCTGATCGGTCAATCCGAAATAAGTTCCTTTTTGATAAGAACCAGAATTGGGATGGGCTGTCATATCCCGGATATGCATTTCGTAGATTATGAGATCGGCAGGGTCAACGAATTGCCATTGATCCCCATCCCAATTATAAGAATCATCAACGATTAGTGATTTTGCAATGTGACGGTAAGAATTTTGGGTGACGGCTGCCTTAGCGTAAGGGTCAGCAATAATTAGAGAGGAATCATTTACCGGCCCTGAAAGGCGGTAGCCATAAAGTGTGCCGTAGCCTGCATTGGGTAAAATTATAGACCAATCGCCCGCTTGATCTTTGACCATGGGATATTCACTCCCGGAATTGTCCTCAGGGTTTTCAAATAAAACCAAATGGACGCTTGTAGAGCGGGGGGCATGAATTTTAAAGGTGGTTTTACCTTTTTCAAGAAAGGCGCCGTAAGAAAGGCCCGCTGATTCTGACGTGCATGCATTCATAATTAGGACAACAATAATAATTCCAATTTTATTCATTTTTCTAATTTTTTAGACAAAGCTTTGTTATTGACTCATACCATAGTCACTAATTTACATATAATTGATTCTTCAAATAATTTGAAAAATATAATTGTTATTATTGTTTAGGTTTTTTATTGAATAAAGGTCTTAGTCCAACCAAACCAACCACTAAAAATAATACTTTATATACATGCTCATGGATGGCAAAAATATAGGCCAGCCAACTCCAGCCATTTATGATCAAAATCATCCCGATGTAGAGGATGACAAACAGTCCCAAATGGTAATAGGTCATGATCCTAATAAGGTGGTTTTTTCGAGCGGTGAGGAATAACCCCAGCGTCAGCCAAAACCAACCATTAAACGGTAATTCAAATTTTGTTTTAGGAAAATTGCCGGCAATTTCAATTTGATCTGTATCAATACTAACGATGGATACGTCACTGTTCTGCTTGAGAAGCGATTCAAAATAGGGTAACACCATTTGTTGAATGATGATGGATTGGGTGGGTCGGATGATACCGATGTACAGGAATGAAATGCCTGCCATCATGATTACGAGACGTTTTAATACGCGAATAGATCGTGATCGCTGATGGTTGTCCATAAATACCAAAGGGTGAGAACGATGGGATAAAAAATGAAGTAAGAACTGTATGTGTGTACCTGCTCCCACCAAGACGGGACATAGTAAATGGATAGCGCAAATATTATGATCCGAAATACATTAGCAGCAAACAAGAGCAAAATTCCACCGGCCAAAAATCCGATTCGTTTTTGGATTGGTCCTCCGGGATAAGCGATGATGAACCCCATATAGAGGCCGATCAGTTCCAAGCTATTGCACCCATTTTGAATCTCGACGCCGTTGGTTCCGGTCACAGCTAAAATGCGTGCGTCAGAAAAAATTTCCCAGCCGAAAATATTGAGCAATCCCCCGGCCAATTGCACCCCGGAATAACTTAAATATTCATCCAATCGTCCATCGGGGAGTAAATAATAATCATAGATAATGTACCACATGGCGTAAATACCACCGGCCGAAATCAAGAATCGAGTTAAAGGCGATATCCTTTCCCATTCTATAATTTTATTGATAGACATAATCCTATTCTATTTTACAAGGGATCGACACTCTATGTCAATAATGATTATGTTTTTCCTTGCTGGTTTTTCATCGATAGCTTAAGGTCTCCTCCAATATTTTCAATTCATTAGGAGGTTAATAAATGAATTTCTTACGAAAATGTTTTGTCATGTGCATCGTTACCATTGGAATGGTATATGCGCAGCAGACGATAATCCATGCTGGCACTTTGCTGGATGGAAAGTCCAAAAAGGCTCTATCCAAACGATCGATTATCATTGAAGATGGAAAAATTATCGATATTAAGGGTGGCTATAAAAAAGGCGGTAAAGATGACAATGTGATCGATTTAAAAAATGCCACTGTCATGCCTGGGTGGATTGATTTGCATGTCCACTTATCGTGGGAAATGAATCCCAAGGCCTATGGTGAAGAATTCTATATGAATATTGAGGATGTGGCCTATCGGGCAATTCCTTATGTGGAAAAAACACTCATGGCTGGATTTACAACCGTCCGGGATTTAGGGGGCGAAGTGATGCTTTCCACGCGAAATGCGATCAACCGTGGATATATAAAAGGACCGCGGATCTATAGTGCCGGTAAAGCACTGGGAACGACGGGTGGACATGCGGACCCAACCAGTGGATTAAAACGCGAACTCCGGGGTGATCCGGGCCCATTGGAAGGTGTGGTCAACGGGACAGACGATGCCCGCAAAGCGGTGCGCCAACGATACAAGGATGGGTCAGATCTTGTGAAAATCACGGCCACGGGCGGTGTGTTGAGCGTCGCTAAAAATGGACAGAATCCTCAGTTTACCGAAGAGGAAATTCGTGAAGTAGTCAAAACAGCTGCTGAATATGAAATGTTTGTGGCGGCCCATGCCCACGGGGTCGAGGGCATGCAGCGCGCAATTCGTGCTGGTGTTCGGTCTATTGAACACGGTACGCTCATGGATAAAGAAACAGCCCGCCTCATGCTCAAGCACGGCACCTATTATGTGCCCACGATCAGCGCCGGTGAATTTGTCTATGAAAAAGCCCAGAAACCGGGTTATTTCCCGGAAATCATTCGCCCCAAAGCACTGGCGATTGGACCGGTAATCAAAGAAACAGTTTCCATGGCCTACAAAATGGGTGTCAAAATTGCTTTTGGTACGGACTCCGGTGTATCACCCCATGGAGATAATGCAAATGAATTTCGATTCATGGTGGAAGCAGGGATGAAACCCATTGATGTGATCAATTCAGCAACTTCAGTTGCGGCAGAAGCCTTAGGTGCGGATAATATTGGTGTAATTAAAAAAGGTATGGAAGCAGATATTGTTGCAGTTCCGGGGGATCCTCTGAAAGATATATCAGTGACAAAGAATGTTAGTTTTATCATGAAGGGTGGCGTGGTTTACAAGCAACCCTGATCTCATTTTTAATCCAATAAAAAAGGCCTCCACTGGAGGCCTCTTTTATTTATTTCATCAAACTATAGGGCGGAAACTTTCCGATGACCGTTCGAAACGGTCCTCTGAATTCTCTCGATCGAACCGGCGGTGATTTTGTGAAATCCAAGGTCCAAACATATTTTACTTCCTCCAGACTGCCGGGATCCAAACCGAATTCCCATTCATGCCATTCCAGACAATAGAAATCACCCTCACAGAGATTCCACTCATTTGTTAAGGTCAGGTTATCACCATTTTTTTCATAGATGTAGGCAATTTGATAAAACCAGGTTCCGTGGCCCGCACCAAAAAAGTCATTCCCTGAAAACCATACATCCGTAAAGCGATAGGTAACAAATATCGTATCACCATTCACTTCCCATTCAGCGACGGTGGAGTCGGTGTAGGTATTTTGCCAACCGGATGAATCATAAGGATCTTCCCAGGTATAGGTCTCGACCCAGCGCCCATCTTCGCCAATCGTAATGGACCAAGTGCCGTAATCCCAGGATGTATCCCCTTTATGGCTGAATATCTCAGTGGGTGTGTTGGCAGGGACAGAAATAGTGGCATAGGTTAAGGTTCCGCCAAAGTCCAGGTTCTGGCCGTCATCCAAAGTGAATGATTGAGTGGGAATTGTCAGAGATATTCCATCAAACGTGAATTCGAACTCATCATTGATTTCTATATAACGGCCGTCTTCGTAATAAATACCCAGATAGTCGGTATACTTTTGATGGTTATATAGTGTGTCGTAATTCCCGCTACTGTCATTCCAAACAACAATAATGGAATCCACATATTGATGAGAAAAATTATCCATGTAAGCAGAAATCATAGGATTTTTTGGCATTTTATCAAATTGATACCAATTATAATTGGACAGAGATACCCCAGCGTACCCATTGTGTTTATCCTGCCAGCCATGCATGTATTTGATATCTTCATTAACGGCGCTGCTGAGTTGAATGGCGCCCTTTGCTTCAGCCATCCGATCAATGAGTTCCTGATCGGAATTCGTAGTGACGACCTGGGAATAGTTCCAGGCACTGAGGCTATGCCCGCCAACATCCTGGACAGAAGTTCCCGCAGTGTGACGGTTAAGCGGCTGGGGCATATACCATGTGCCCATCAATTCCTCACCCGGAATTTCTTCCTTTTCACAGGATATTATACCAAGTGATAAAGTGAGGATTCCCGAGATGATAAATAATTTTTTCATGATGATCCTCCCCGAGAAGACAATTTTCCCAAAGTTAAGCATTATTTTTGAAACTTGCTTGTGATTCAGGTCACCTTCCCGTGAAAAAATTACTAAACCTTGGAGGATTAGTAATCGTTAGGAATTCAAGTTATAGTAAACTTATAGAAAATAGTCAACGATTCCAGCAGACGGGGAACAGGGGATGATCAAGGGAATCCCCCTGTTTAAATCCATTTAATTCCGGGAAAGGCGGTGAAGTTTCTCCCGGCCGATTCGCAAAGACTGCATCGTCACCGATCCAGCGGGAAGAAAATGCTCGCCTACGAGTTGATTTTTCCGGATTCCCTTTTCCGGAATGGAGTGTCTTAAAGTGAAATACGATGCAATCCCCCAACTCTAAATCCCAGGACAGGATCTCATATTTTTCTTTTTCACTATCAATATCAGGAATGGAGTCAAAACTTCCTAGAGAATAATCGTATTCATTTAAGGTTAAGAACTTGATGGGCATAAACATTTTTCCCAAGCGGTGGGACTCGGCCACAAATTCTAAACCCGAACTTCGGGGAACCGGATCTAAGGGCAGCCAAATACTGCAATTTTGTTCACCATCCACACAATAATAAGGCTGGTCATGATGCCATGGTGTCGGTTCAGATGTATTGGGTTCCTTCACCAAAACATGCTCATGAAATAATCTCGTTTGGGTTGATTCCATTACGCGGCCTGCAATTTCTGCCGCCGGTGAATTCATTAAAAAATCTCTATATTCTGGAATGCGGTTCCAATTGCAATAGTCGTCGTAGAAATCACCATCTCGATCTTCCGGTGTATATTGGCAGGCAAAAGGGCCCGGGTCTTTCCTGTTATTTTCAATGCCGATTGCTAATAGATCCAGCCATTTTTGTCCAAAGGCTCCGCGGAGACAAATTGCGCCGTTATTTTGAAATTCGTCAATTTGAGATTGGCTGATCATCCTTGGTTAACCCTCCCATAAAAAATTTGCTGCACTTCCGGACTGTTCATCACACCGGGGCGATCTTTGTAGCATAGTGTAGCTACATAACGGGTTTTGTTTCCCTTAACAGGGGTAACCCGATGCAGGGAATAAAAGCCCGCGAATATGAGGATATCCCCCGGTTCCACCGGGAGGGAAAGAATGCCGTCTTCATGTCCCTTCAAGATTTCATCCAGTTTTGAATATTGATCATCATCCTCCCTGCGCAGGTTGGGAACGCACTCAAAGATGCCCCCCGATTCCGGTTTTTGCACCATGAGCGTTATGGTGACTTGCGATTCGTCATAATGCCAGCCATGGTTCTGGCCTTCATTCATTACATTGATAGTGAGGGCCGCCATGGGGTCCGCCATTTGGTATAAATTATAACCCAATACAGCCGAGAGAAAATCTTTTAATGGATCCCAATTATACAATTGATGGAGCGCATGGGTGGGAGACATAATATCATAAGGGATGGAATTGAGTGAGGTGGCCTGTTTTTGCCTCCGGGGGTGATCTTCCAGAAGTGTGAGATCATCTTGATCTAAAAATGGATTATGAGAACCCCGGCAGGCAAAAGAATCCATCACAACCCCATCCGCTTCCGCCGTCATTCGTTTTAAAATATCCTGGTTAACGACACCTTTCATGATGGAAGCGCCTTTTGCCTCCAATTCGGATTTGTGGGTATCCACCAGGCGCTGCCACGCCGCCGTACCCTTCGGTGTTAAGGGAAATGAATCCAGGTTGATGTATCGGGAAGGGGAATCTTTCATAGGGCAGGAAAATTAATTGTTTTCTCCTTTGTGATGCACACTAAATTCCCGGCCTTCTAATCTTCTCGAATCCATGAACAAATCCCCCAAACTCAAACGCCAGCTCGGCCTTTTTGACAGCACCATGATGGTGATCGGTATCGTCATCGGCTCAGGGATATTCATGACCACTGGGCTCATGGCCCAGGCCCTGCCGTCCCCATTCCTGATCCTTTTGGCTTGGGTGGTGGGCGGTATCATGATGCTGGCAGGAGCCCTGACATACGCTGAACTGGGGGCGGCCATGCCCAAAGCTGGGGGGCAGTATATTTATCTCCGTGAGGCCTATGGACCCTTGTCCGCTTTTCTCTTTGGCTGGGTGGCCTTCATTGCTTATCTCACGGGAACCAACGCCGCCATCTCTGTTGCTGTGGCCGAACATCTTGGATCATTTTATCCATCCTTATCTCCCCATCATGTAATCCTTGACTTGGGGGTTTATACGCTTTCCAGCGGGCAGTTGGTGGCGCTCGCCATTATCACTGGATTATCATTGGTGAATTATTTGGGGGTTGTTTTCGGAAAGTGGGTCCAAAATATTTTCACCGTTCTGAAAATCGGCGCCATCCTTCTATTCGCCGTAGCGGGATTGTGGGTGACCACAGGTGTTGGTGTTGATTTTTCAAATGGTACCGCGGGGATGTCTTTTGGCCAGGTCCTTATGGGAATGGGTGTGGCACTGATCGCCGTTAACTGGACGATCGGCGGATGGGATTATGTCACCTTAGCCGCCGGGGAGATCAAGGACCCTCAGCGCAATTTGCCAAGATCACTGGTGCTGGGAACTGTAACCATCATATTTCTATATGTTCTGGTCAACGTGGCCTATTTGAAATCAATGCCGATTGACCAGATCGCAGGGGAGATCAAGATCGGTGAAGCATCGGCTAGGGCTTTATTCGGCTCCGGGATAGCCGGCGTATTCACCATTGCGGTAATGCTGTCCATGTTTGGTTCATTGAATGGGAATATCCTGGTGGGGCCAAGGGTGACCTATGCTATGGCCAGGGACGATTTGTTTTTTAAAAAGGTATCGGAAGTTCATCCCAAGTACCGTACGCCGGGGAATGCCATTATCCTGCAGGGAGTTTGGGCCGGAATATTAACATTGTCGGGGACATTTGAAGAATTGATCACGCTGGTGGTATTTGTGAATTTTATGCTGTGGATTGCTGCATCTTCCACCGTATTTGTCTTACGGAAAAAGCAACCCGAATTGCACCGGCCTTATAAAGTGTGGGGCTATCCCTGGGTACCGGGGATATTTATTCTTTTCTCAGCAGCTGTTATGGTGAACACCTTTTTTGAATCCCCTGGTCAATCCATGATGGGCCTTGGGTTAACCCTCCTGGGCCTCCCGGTTTATTTTTACTGGAAAAGAAAATCATCATCGTAAAGACGTAGTCACGCCTATCGGCGGGTAAACATGTTGCGTCTCTATAATGCACTGATTTAAATAAAAGTATTAAAAACCTGTCCACCCATATGCCAGTTACTCCACACCGTTAGAATATTCATCCCCATAATATTTACTGGTAATGCTGGTATGGAATTTTTCAGCACGGATCGGTTCATACTTGGGATCCCCAATACCAGGCAGCACTTCTAATATTTCATCTTCCCAAACGTAAATTGCCATGGGGAATGATATGCGCGGCTTACCCATTAAATTCGGCTCCAGTGGCGGGCTCACTCGGTGGGTGGTTGATGGAAAAATATCATTACTAATCCGCTGCATATAATCCCCTGTATTGAGAATAATATCGCCAAACTTTGGTTCCAGCCTGATCCATTTATTATTTTTTCGATTGAGCACCTGCAGGCCAGACACACTCTGGGCCGGCAAAATAGTAAATAGATCAATATCCTCATGGCCTAACATGCGCCCGCCGCCAGAATCGAGCTGATGTTGGGTCAAGGGCGGGTAATAGTTCAACCTGAATCCGAAATTCGTTTTTGTAAGTTTTTCATCATAGATGGCCGCATCTGTACCGAGATATGTCAGCATACTTTGCATGAGGGGAAGGATTAGTTTTTCATGATTCAGGACGATTTGACGGAAAAACGGTTCGAACCCGGGAATGGGCCAATAATCAGCTTCAATGTAAAGCAGGTCTTCATCCATATCAAAAGCACGGCGGCAGAACACCCATCCTTCAACTAAATCAGGATGAATAATTGTGGTTTCTTTGATCGGAAAATATCCTTGGTTGACAGACCCGTAGCGATGAGCTTCGTACTTCATCCGTTCATCTAAAGTTGTGGATTCAAAGAATTCGATTATTTTTTGTTCACATTGTTGATACAAATTCTGGTCGATACCATGATTGGATAAAATTGCAAAACCAATTTCTTCCAAGGCCGTGCCCAATTCCCGGACGAATTGTGTTTTATCCGCTTTGAATAATCCGAAATCAACTGTCTTGATTTCAAAGTCATTATCATATTCTTCACGGTCCGGGCGTTCAGACAAATAGTAATTCTGATCTTTATTCACCTGTTCATAACGGCGAAATTCTTGGTTCAGAGCCGTGATGCCCTGTTCTTTTAGATCATGATCCGTTTTCATTTTTGGTCATTTTTTGGAATGATTTTTTAAGTTCATCTGCATCTTGGATAATGGTCCTGCCGTAGAAAGCGTAGGGTGGGAGTGAATCGGTCCAGACATCATCCGGGCCGTACAACAATGCGGCGTCCCAGAGAATCGCACCCTTGTATTCCGGGGTTGCAAATTTCTTCATCCATTTCCCGACTGTTTTTTCCTTATCCCAATAATGGGTGACCCGTTTATCCGGCATGGTTTTGACGGCCCGGTTCAAACGGGGGAAGAAATCTGACATCAGCATCGGCAGCCAAATGGTGAAAACTTCTATTTCTGAATCAGGATTTTCGGACAGGATGTTTTGCTGCACCCACCGGGCGCCCTTCAAACAGGTGCCTCAGGTGGGGGAAACCAGCAGGATTAAGCGCGGTTTCCCTTTGGATGCGTTGAAGCGGGATTTCAGTGTATCGAGGTCGGCCTTTTCATAAGGTATTGGCGACGCTGGGAACGCCACTGTTCCGATGAGCAGGCTTGCCGCCAACGCCCGCCAAAATGTTTCTTTAATCATAGGGCTGCATCTCCGGCGCCAAATCTACCCCAAGGCCATCGGCAATCCGACTGAAATGTTTTACACTGTTCTTTTAACAGAAGCGGACGTTAAAATAAAGTCTGTTGTGAAGGGGACTGTTCAATCCTAATCAGCAAAAACATTGCGAAGGTTTAGAACCTTCGCAATATTCATACTCGTGGTGTAATTGATTCCTTTGGTGAAGGAAAATTTTTCATCCGCCTATCGCTGGGTTAGAGATTTGGATTGGATTCAGGCACGTGGGAACTTCTCATTTTATTTCTATGTCTTTTCGGTATGCAACAATGAACCTGTGAATTGTTGCGATACGAATATTTTAAAATGAGGAAAAGTCCTTTCTTCCCCAACTGCAGTAGAGACGCGGCCCCGAAATCATCGGGATCGATGACATGCCGCGTCTCTACCATAATTCATTGTTCCATTTCTGGCTCAAGGTCCACACCCAACCCGTCGGCGATGCGGTTGATATAATTAAAATAACTCACCACCTGGGCTGCATCACTGATGGCTTCCTGAGAGAAGCCAGCCGCTTCCAATTCTTGTACATCGGTTTTAGCCATATCCCCCGGTGTTTTAGTCAGTTTTTCGGCCCATGCACACAGGGCCTTATCCGCCTCAGATAAATCAGTAGTGCGCCAATCGTGTTTCAAATGTTCTGCCAGTCGTTCATTCTTAACTTCATCCCGGAAGTCATCCCCGTGGGCTTCGACTCAGTAATAGCAATGATTCACTTGTGACACAACCGTGGCCAGCATTTCCCGCTGAGCCCGTGAAAGATCCGATTCTCCAAACATGATGGTCAGATACATGCGCATGGCCTCCCGCAGAGCGGCCGGGCTGCGGCTCATAATCTTTAGAATATTAAACACCCGTCCTGAACGGCGAATACCTTTTTCATATTCCTGACGGACGATGCCTTCAGCATCCGGCTCATCGATGATATCGATGTAGGCCACCCTTAGGTCTCCTGTTCAACCAATTGGAAGTCCTGGGCCATGCGTGCTTTATAATCGAAGCCCTCTTTTTTCCCCGCTGTCCTTCCCAATATATAAACAAAGGTTCCCAAGGCCAGGCCGCCCAGGGTCCATAAAAAGACATCGACAATGATCTGGGCCATGAAAAATCCCATGGTGGTCACCGTAACGCTGCCCAACAGATACAAGACCCACACGGGCGGTTTGAATCCGGCGGATTCGTACAATTTTTTATTCATTGTGGGCAGGCATATCAACGCCAGGCCCTGCATGATGTAAATGATGAAAATGCCAATCAGCCCCGTACTCATGAGGAAATAGGCTGACTTGGTCCACACCAGGCTAGTGCAGATGATGCCGCTGATGATCAGGCTCACATAGGGGGTGCGCCATTTGGGATGGACTGCCGCCAGGAAAGGGGGCAATAGCCTGTCTTCACTGAATACAAACAACATCCGCGAGGGCACCAGGATCGATCCATTGATACTGGTTAGGAAGGCACTCATGGCGCCGATAGCTACAATATTCGCGCCCCAAGGGGGAAGGTAAACACCAGCCGCATCGGCCATGGCAGACTGGGATTGGGCCAGGGATTCCGCGGGTAAAACGCCAAAGGCCACAAAGGACATAAAAAAGAAAATGAACACCGAAGCCAAGACGCCTTTAACAAAAATCATGGGCAGTGTTTTGGTGGGGTCCTTGGTTTCTCCCGCCACCTGGGCCAGGGTTTCAAACCCCGCATAGCTGAAAAATAGCATAGGCATGGCGGCCAAAAGGCCATTGAAGCCTTTGGGGAGAAGCGGATCATAATATTTCAGGTCCACGACAAACAGGCCCGGGATGACCAGAACTAAAATGCTGAAAATCAGCACCACCAGCATGGCGGTCTGGATATGGCCGTAGTGGCGTACGCCAAAAAGATTAACGCCATAAAAGAATATCATTGTAATCGAGGCCCATAATCGTGGATCCGTGCCAGGGAGAAAAAAGGTCATATACTCTCCCAGGCTGGTGGACATGAATGAAATGGCGCCGATAAAGGCCAGTAGTTTCATCCACATAGCGATGAATCCCAGGTAGTAATTCCCAAAGGTGCGGGAGATGTGGATGTAAGCGCCGCCGGGGCGCATCCCCAGGGGTGTAGAGACGAAAACGCTGTAGGCCAGGGCGGTGCTGATCACGATCGGCGCAAACAGCAGGTAGGCCCAGGGGACAGCCGATCCTGCAACAGCCCCAGCCTCTCCGGTAACGCGGAAAATTCCCGCGCCAACTAAAATACCAATGATGGTGGCATAGCCGGAAAGTTTACCGAGGTCGCGTTTTAAAGTGGCCATAGAAGAGGGCGAAGTTAGGAATATGAAGTGTTATTTGCGTGTTAGAATATTGTTAATTATAAATAGAAGGATTTCATTTTATACGGTCTACACCCCATATAAAAAATACGGTCTAGACCGTATTGACTTATTTGAAACCCGGTAATAGATTGAACGAGCAATTAGTCGCTTAATTGTTGAAAATTAAATATCAATGAACAGTACTGTCCGGTTAAAATAGTACCAATTGAGGCACCGGTTCCCTTATCTTT
>CAYFJU010000001.1:0-134920 GCA_964343505.1 uncultured bacterium | reverse complement strand
CCAGGGCTTCTTTAAACACTCAAACTGTAAACCATGTCTATGGGAAGACACTTAATCATGCGTAATTTCCGGGCCGGATATTTATAGGATCATATGAAAAAAGCAGTCATTTTACTATCGGGCGGGTTGGATTCCGCAACTTGCCTGGCTATCGCCAAAAGCGACGGTTTTGAACCATATGCCCTCTCGTTTCGTTATGGCCAGCGACATGAGTTTGAGTTGGACTCCGCACGGGCCGTTGCGCGGTCAATGGGCGCGAAAGATCATTTCATATCCGATATTGACCTGCGCGCATTCGGGGGTTCTGCCCTAACCGATGAAATTGCTGTGCCCAAGGATAGAAGCACAGCCACCATGACTGAGGCGATTCCCGTTACGTATGTCCCGGCCCGGAATACCATTTTTCTTTCATTTGCCCTTGCCTATGCCGAAGTCCTTGGGAGTAAGGATATCTATATCGGCGTGAATGCCCTGGATTACAGTGGATATCCGGATTGCCGGCCGGAATACATCGCCTCATTTCAAAATATGGCGAACCTGGCAACAAAATCCGGAGTCGAAGGGAACGGTACCTTAACCATTCACACGCCTTTGATCGATATGACCAAAGCTGAAATCATTCAAAAGGGGATGGAACTTGGTGTGGATTACAGTTTGACCTACTCCTGTTACGACCCTTCTGATAATGGCGACCCCTGTGGACATTGTGACGCCTGTCAACTTCGGCTCAAGGGATTTGACGAAGCGGGAATCCATGACCCACTCCCCTACTTAAGGTAAGAATGTATTCAATTAAAGAAACATATTACACAATACAGGGTGAGGGCTTTCACACGGGCCGGCCAGCGGTATTTTTACGCTTTGCAGGATGCAACCTTTGGACAGGTCTTGAGAAAGATCGAGAGAAAGCAATCTGCAATTTTTGCGATACAGATTTTTTCGGCACGGATGGCCCCGGGGGGGGCAAGTTTGATACGGCCAATGAATTGGCTAATCACGCGCTTTCATTCTGGCCGGAGGGTTCTGCATCCAACCCCTATGTAGTCTGCACGGGCGGCGAACCACTTCTTCAAATAGACGAGGAAATCGTGGTGGCCTTTCACAAGGATGGATTTGAGATTGCCATTGAAACCAATGGTACGATCCTGCCGCCGACGGGAATCGACTGGATTTGCGTCAGTCCCAAAATCGGCAGTGAACTCATCCTTAAAAAAGGGCACGAATTAAAATTAGTCTACCCTCAACAAGGGGGGGATCCAAAACAATTTGAGAAACTGGATTTTGATTATTTCTCCCTGCAACCCATGGATGGGCCTAATCGCGAAAAAAATACAGACAAAACATTATCTTACTGTCGCGCACATCCTCATTGGAGGGTGAGCCTTCAAACACATAAATTTTTGGGTATACCCTAAGGTTAAAAATGGAAATTTATAAAGATATCACATTTGAGGCTGCGCATTTGCTGCCCAACGTACCGGAAGATCATAAATGCCGGCGGCTCCACGGCCATTCCTTCAAAGTACGAATCACATTAGACGGACCTGTGGACTCATCCATCGGCTGGGTAGAAGATTTTGCCGATGTGAAGGTAGCCTTCGATCCAATCTATGAACAACTGGATCATTACTACTTGAACGACATTGAAGGTCTTGAAAACCCCACCAGTGAAATATTGGTCAAATGGATTTGGGATCGGCTGAAACCAAAACTGGATTATCTGAATGCTGTCGAAGTAAAAGAGACCTGTACAACCGGTTGTGTATATCGGGGTGAAGATGGCTAAAGCTGAAGGTAAATATTTCGAGTTTTATGGCGAGGACCAGATCAATCCCGATTTTCTGGAGACATTTCCTTTCGACAGTCCTGATCAATTCATCATGACTGAGACCGATGAATTCAGTGCCGTGTGCCCCTTCAGTGGTCTCCCTGATCTGGCCTATGTGAAAATTGAATACTACCCCACAGGGGAGAAATGCATTGAATTAAAATCACTGAAATATTACTTCATCAGTTTCAGAAATGTGGGCATTTACCAAGAGGGTGCCACGAAGCGAATTTATGAGGACCTAAAATCGGTTTTGGATACGGAAAAAATAAGAATTACAACGGTATATAATACCCGCGGCGGGTTTGACACAACCTGCATTGAAGGGTCATTAGATTAGTTCTTTTTCGCTGTGAATCGCAGCAAACCTATCTTAACTTTGCCACCGCTTTTTTAAGCGATCCCAACCCTTTTGGAGATCCGGTAGTCCCGACACCATATTGTCGGGAGCAACTTCGCTACCGGTTCTTAATTCTGAAAGAAGTTGCCAATAAGGATGATCCGGTAGCTCAGTTGGTAGAGCAGTGGCCTTTTAAGCCATTGGTCGTGAGTTCGAGTCTCACCCGGATCACGGCGTAAAATGCCTCCTTTCGGGGGCATTTTTGTTATGCGGAAGATTTGATTCTGCGATACAAAAGTCGTGTGTACCTTGCCCGCCCTCCCGCTGGTAGGGAGCAGGCGGGGAGTCTCACCCAGATCACATAAAAAAATTGTGAGCTCCAAGCCTTCCGCACATTTCGGCAAGCTCAATAAACATTGTCACTCATCAAACTCTTCACTAACACCGGCACCCCATCTCCAGCCTTTTTTGAAATCACTTTAAAATCATGGATATTCACTCCATCCAATCCTTTGGGGTCAATATAATATTTTTCCGCAAAAGGCAGCGCATAATTCACCAGTCCCGCTGCAGGATAGACCGCCAAGGACGTACCAATGACCAATACAATATCCGCCATTTCCATGACGGGGATGGCTTCTTCAATCATAGGGACCGGTTCCCCAAACCACACAACATGAGGCCTCAGTTGAGATCCTTTTTCACATTTATCTCCCAACTTCATTTTCCAATGATCCAATTCATAAATCAGGCCGGGATCAACCGAGCTTCTGGCCTTACAGATTTCCCCGTGTAAGTGAATAACCTTTTTTGATCCGGCTCTTTCATGGAGGTCATCAATGTTCTGGGTGATGATTGATATATCATATTTTTGTTCAAGCTTAGCCAAGGCCAAATGAGCTTTATTTGGTGTAGCCTTAAGAACTTGTTTTCTCCTGTCATTGTAAAAATTGAGAACTAACTCTGGGTCTCTGTACCAAGCCTCCGGCGTAGCTACATCATAAACATTATGATTTTCCCACAGGCCATCACTGTCCCTAAATGTTTTGAGGCCGCTTTCGGCGCTCATCCCGGCACCGGTTAGAATGGCTATCCGTTTCATCTATTAAAACTAAGGTCGATAAAAGGGCGCATCGCCTTTGATGGTCACCCGCAGCCCACGACGTCGATTTGGATAGTAATCCCACATGGCATGATGCTGGGTACAGCGATTGTCCCAAAATGCCACCGATCCCGGCGCCCAATGAAAGCGACACTGGAATTCGGGATGTTCAAGATGATCAAAAAGCATGTTGAGTAATCCATCATTTCAGGATGACCTTCAACCACCTGTGAATATGCGGGATGGATATGCAGTTCGCCAAAATTGCTCCCCAACACCTTTTGCTGAAACAAATCTAATTTCTAAAGAACAATACACAATGGTTCGCCAGAGATTTTGTAAGTGTCTCTACTAGGTCCTTGTCAAGGGGCTGAGAAAGATCAATCCCCTGCACTTCAACACCGCAATGGGGTGTAACTTGTTTTAACTGAATTTGTTCTTTCATTGAATGACACTTTCAGGATTCATCTTTGCTTCATGTAAAATATGAAGGCAGAAATTACTGGACGGTATCCATATAAAATCTATCATTTTCTTAAATTGTTTACCTGTCCCAAAATATATAAAGATTAATTCTTCAAGATTCCATGAAACTTGCTTTATATTGGTCCATCAATTGAGAGATAAACTATGGCTTGGATAGATATAATTGACGAAGAAAACGCAGATGGTTCCCTAAAGGAACAATACGATAATTTGATCGAGCCCTGGGGCGGTGTGGATCAAATTCTCAAGGTCCACAGCTTGAATCCTGTGTCGCTGAATGCCCACGTTCAACTGTATAAAACAGTGATGTATGGAACATCACCCATTCGTCGTCCGGACAGGGAAATGATCGCCGTGGTTGTTTCCGTCATCAACCAATGCCATTACTGAATCGCCCATCATGGAGAAGGTCTTCTCAAACTCACTAAAGATGAAACTCTGGTTAATCAACTGAAATCTGATTATACCTTGGCGGACATTTCCCCCGCGCAAAGGGCTATGCTGGATTATGCGGCCAAGCTCACGGATCGCCCCCCTGACATGATAGCGGAAGATGTGCAACGTTTGCGGGAAGCAGGCTTCAGTGACCGGGCGATCTTGGATATCAACCAGATCGTGGCCTATTTCGCCTATGTTAACCGGGTCGCCGATGGATTAGGGGTCGAACTCGAAGATTTTTGGAAAAGGAAATGAATTGAATCCAGCAGGATTTCACTTCCTCTCTGCTATAAACTCCCGGCTTTATGTCCTCAAATCCTGACCAGCTTAAATTGGAGCGTGTTCTCTCCCTGTTAGATGCCACGATGATCAATGCCGGGGGAATCATTGGGTCGGGTATTTTTATGGTCCCGGCGACAATTGCATTACTCGCCGGCTCAACGTCCCTGATCATGACTATCTGGATCCTGGGCGGTGTAGTCAGTTTATTTGGCGCCCTGTCCGTGGCGGAACTGGGCGCCGCCCTGCCCCAGGCCGGCGGGCAGTACGTTTACCTTAATGAAGCTTACGGACCGGTATGGGGATATCTTTACGGATGGTCTGCTGTAGCGGTGATTAATACGGCATCCATTGCTGCCGTGGGGGTCGCATTCGGCGAATATTTGGGTTACTTTTTCCCACTTTCAGCCTGGGGAATCAAAGCGATCGCCATCGGATCAGTCATCCTCTTATCTATCCTGAATATCGTGGATGTAAAGTCAGGAGCCAGATTCCAGAATCTTTTCACCTTTTTAAAGATCGGCGCCATCCTGGGAATCATCGCATTAGGATTCATCATGCAGGGCGGATCTGTTTCCAATCTCCAACCGGTTTATTCTCATAAACCATTAACAAGTTTGGTTGGTCCTCTGGGTCTGGCTATGGTATCCGTACTCTGGACCTACGACGGCTGGATTTTTGTGACATACATTGCAGGAGAGGTCAAAAACCCGGAGCGCAATATTCCCCTGTCACTCCTGTTCTGCATGATCATTGTTGTATCTGTGTATTTGCTGATCAACTTCGTATTCACGTACACCCTTGGTATCGGTCCAATGAGTACATCCTCCCTGGTGGCTTCTGATGCTGCCGCGGTATTTCTTGGTGAGCAGGGAACAGCGCTGGTCACCATCATTATCCTGGTTTCTCTATTGGGCGCCAACAACAGTTTTATTCTCACCAGTGCCCGCATCAATTATGCCATGGCAAAAGATAAGCTTTTCTTCCGGCAGGCGGCAGAAGTCCATCCCCGCTTTAAATCCCCGGCCAATGCACTGATCATTCAATGCATCTGGGCCTGTGCCCTCACCTTCACCGGTACGTATAACCAATTGATCACTTATATCATTTTTGCTTCCTGGATTTTTTATGCCATGTCCGCCGGCGCTGTCATCATTTTACGCAGGAAAAAGCCGGAATTGGTTCGCCCCTATAAAACACCCGGTTATCCGTGGATCCCGCTGACCTTCATTCTTTTCGCCACATTTTTGACCATCAACACCATTATTGAAGCTCCCCGGGATGCAGCAATAGGAGCAGGTATCATTCTTGCCGGCCTCCCGCTATACTATTATTGGAAGAAAAATGATTGAATTAAAAAATAAAATTTCCCGCTCATGCAGGATGTAAGGTCCTGCATAAGACATGAAGGAGACAAATTGGAACGACAAATTGCCTCTGCGGTTGATGATGCCAAAGACGAAATGGTTTCTTTCATTCAGACTTTAGTCCAGTCTCCCAGCCTGGCCAATGACGAAGGTCCGGTTCAGGAATTTGTGCAGAATAAATTGGATTCACTTGGGTTAACAACACAAAAAATCCCGGTTATATTTGATGAAATAGAAGACCACCCCGCCTTTTGTGATGATGGTTTTTCTCCTGATAATCGAACCAATATTATTGGTAAATGGAACAATCGCGGATCGGGCCGCTCACTCATTCTAAATGGTCATGTGGATGTGGTGCCCACCGGACCGGATTCGCTTTGGGATGAATCTCCCTGGTCAGGTTCTATAAAAGATGGTCGAATTTATGGCCGGGGGTCCTGTGATATGAAAGCAGGATTAGCTACGGGGATTTTTGCTATTCAGGTTCTTCAAGAGTTTGGGTTTAAACCCAATGGCAATGTAATGGTCCAATCCGTAGTTGGTGAAGAATCCGGCGGATGCGGCACCCTGGCCAATATTGTCAAAGGCCATCGGGCAGATGGGGCGGTCATCCTTGAGCCCACATCTCTAAAATTATGTTCTATTCAATCGGGAGCATTAACTTTTCGTCTGACCATTCCGGGCAAAGCCACCCACGCGGCCATGCGCTGGGAAGGGGTCAGCGCCATTGAAAAATTTAACCTGATTCACCAAGCCATATTGGCTCTGGAAAAACACCGCCATCAATCCTTTGAAGTTAAATATTATGAATCTCCAGATCGCGTGGCACCCATCAACATCGGCACCATAAAAGGTGGTGAATGGCATTCCACCGTCCCCGAATCTGTGATAGCAGAAGGACGCCTTGGCGTCTTTCCTGGTGAAGCTGCCCAGGCAGCACGGGATGCATTTGAAAATCACCTTCGACAAGTCGCTGAAACTGATCCGTGGCTTAAAGAAAACCCGCCTGTCGTTGAATGGTTTGAAGGACAGTTTGAATCAGGCCAAACTAATCCCGATCATCCCCTCATTCAATCCCTTTCCGAATCATTCCTCAAAACCACTGGTGACGCACCGAACATTGCAGGCGTTACGTATGGTTCTGACTTGCGCCTGTTCACCAATCATGCCAATATTCCCGCTGTTCTTTTCGGCCCCGGAGACGTCCGTCTCGCCCATGCGGCCAATGAATTCGTAGAAATCGAAGAAGTATTAACATGCGTCAAAATTATTGCAAACATGATCATCAAATGGTGCGGTGGTACCATTGAGTAATTTATTCGGCTGCCAGAATATGGTGGATCCCATCCGCCGTGTGTTGGTGAAACAGCCCAGGGATGCCTACCAAAATCAGTCCCGTGTAAATCAACAATCATCCGAGCTCAATTACTTCGGTATTCCGGATTTTGAAAAGGCACAAACCGATCACGAAACACTGGTGGCCTTTTTGGAATCTGCCGGAGCAGAAGTCCATTTTCTTCCCCAAGATGATTCCACTTCTCTTGATTCTGTTTACACCCACGATCCCTGTGTGGTGACCAATGGGGGTGTGGTTTTGTGTACAATGGGCAAGGAAGCTCGCCTGCCTGAAACAGATGCAGTGAAGAATTATTTTAAATCCATTGGTGTACCTATTTTAGGACAAATCGAAGCACCCGGCACTTTAGAAGGGGGCGATGTGATCTGGATCGATGAACGAACCGTTGCCATTGGTGAAGGATATCGCTCCAATGCAGAAGGAATCCTTCAGTTCAAAGAATTATTGGGTGACTTGGTGGTTGATGTGATTTCTGTGCCTCTGCCCCACTGGACAGGCCCTGCGGACTGCCTTCATCTTATGAGCAATGTTTCCCCTATCGATCACGATCTGTATTTGGTCTATTCAAGATTACTTCCGGTTCCATTCCGGGAATATCTTCTCGGCCGAAATATCGAACTCATTGAAGTCCCTGATGAAGAATATGATTCCATGGGCTGCAATGTTTTGGCGGTGGCGCCAAGAAAAGTAATCATGATTGAAGGAAACCCCATGACCAAACAACGATTAGAAACCAAGGGTGTGGACGTTCACACCTACGATGGTAGTGAAGTGTCTATTAAAGGTGCCGGCGGGCCCACATGTTTAACACGACCATTTTTAAGAATATCTGAATGAGCTACAAAAACCAATTCACCGCCAACACCAAGTTAAAACTCTCACCATTTTTTGAACGGACGTCCAAACTGAATGAATCCCAGGAATGGCGCCGCTGGTCCGGGTATCTTGCCGCCACCAATTATGAGCTCACCCACGAGAATGAATATTTCGCCATCCGCACCAAGGCCGCCCTTTTAGACATCACCCCGTTATATAAATACATCATCGAAGGCCCGGATGCCCAGCGCTTTTTGGATCGCATGGTAACGCGCAATATCGGTATTTGCAAGGTTGGACAGGTGATGTATACGCCCTGGTGTGATGAGGACGGGAAGCAAATAGATGACGGTACGGTTCAGCGATTATCGAAAAATAAATTTCGCATCACCAGCGCCGAGCCCAACCTGGAATGGATCCAGCATAACGCCACGGGCATGGATCTAACCATCACCGATGACTCCTATACCACGGCCGCATTGGCACTCCAGGGGCCCAATTCCCGGAATATTTTAAATGCGGTGACATCTGATTCACTGGACAGTCTCAAATTTTTCTGGATGATGGAAACGCGATTGGGTGACATTCCTGTTGCTATTTCCAGAACTGGTTACACGGGCGATCTGGGCTACGAAATTTGGATGGATCCGAAAGATGCGCTGACCATTTGGGATTTATTGATGGAACAGGGCAAGCCCTACGGCATTACACCCGCCGGATTACACGTATTGGACATGGCTCGCATCGAGGCGGGTCTGATTCTGTTGGATGTGGATTATATCTCCGCCCGCCATGCCATCATCGAATCCCGAAAATCATCGCCCTATGAAATGGGACTGGGTTGGGCCGTGAAAATGAAGAAAAAAGATTTCATCGGTAAAAAAGCATTGGAAGCAGAACTGGCCCGTGGACCGGAATGGAATTTTGTGGGCATCGAAATCCAGTGGCATGAATTGGAGCAGCATTTTCGAAAAGTCGGTTTGGCGCCGGGCCTTCCCTGTACTGCATGGCGAACCAGCACACCTTTATATAAGGGGAATGAACAAGTGGGTTACGCCACCAGCGGCGCATGGTCACCGCTCCTGAAACGATATATCGCCTTGGCCCATGTTAGGTCAGAATTTGCAAGTGAAGGATCGGAACTCATGTTTGAACTGAAGGTGGAACACTATCGAAAACTCACACCGGCGAAAGTGGTGAAAACACCCTTCTTCGATCCGGAAAGAAAACGATCATGCCCGGCGTAAAAAAATATGATGCCATCGTCATCGGCGGGGGGCATAACGGACTGACCGCGGCGGCCTACCTAGCGCGGGCCGGTAAAAAGGTGCTGGTGCTGGAACGGCGCTATGTGCTGGGCGGCGCAGCGGTGACGGAAGAAGTGTTCCCCGGATTCAAATTTTCCGTCTGCTCCTACGTGGTGAGCCTGCTGAAGCCCAATATCATTCGCGAATTGATGCTGCCGAAGTTCGGCCTGGAACTGCTACCGTTGGAAAGCACTTTCACACCCCTGGACAGCAATTACCTGATCCGGACCGCTAATGCGGACCAAACCTACCGGGAAATCTACCGCCACTCACCACGGGATGCGGAGACCTATATTTGTTTCGGTCCACTCATGGGCCAAATCGGGATGGCGGTACGCCCCATCCTGGAAACCATCGCACCCAATGCTATTCGCCCCAGTTTATCAGATTTGGGTGCCATGAAAAAGTTATTAGACCATTTCAAAACTTTAAGTGATGAACAATTTGAATACCTGACCAAACTCATGACCATGAGTTCGGCGGACTTTTTAGATGAATGGTTCGAGTTTGAACCCCTGAAAGCCACCATGTCCGCCAGTGGCATCATCGGCACATTCATGGGCCCCCGCTCACCGGGATCAGCCTATGTGATGCTCCACCATTACATGGGTGACATTGACGGCGCTTTCCGTGCCTGGGGATTTCAACGGGGTGGTACGGGCGCCGTGAGCATGGCGATTGCCCGATCGGCAGAGTATTTTGGCGCCAAGATTATGACAGAAGCGCCGGTTGAAAAGGTCATTGTCAAAAATGGGAAGGCTGTTGGTGTCGCATTAGAGAATGGGGATGAATACAGTACCGACAAAGTGATTTCCGGCTTGGACCCTAAACTGTCCTTTTTAAAGATGGTGGATGAAGGTGATCTTCCATCGGACTTTGTCACCGATATCAAAAACTTCCGCATCCGCGGTTCATCCGGCAAGGTTAATCTGGCCCTGGATGGTCTGCCTAATTTTTCCTGTCTCCCGGGTGACGGGCATCATCTCCGCGGCGCCATTTCTATCAGTCCCAGCTACGATCATTTGGAGCGCGCTTACGACGACGCCAAGTATGGGAATTTCTCTCAAGAACCGTATATGGATATTATTCTTCCTTCAGTGCTTGATCCTGAAATGGCGCCACCGGGAAAACACGTCATGTCCTGCTTTGTCCAGTATGCGCCTTACAATATTAAAGGCGGCTGGGATGACCAAAAACGAGAAGCGTTCGGCGATGCGGTGATCAATACCATCGCCCGGTTTGCGCCTAATATAAAAGATATCATTCTCCACCGGCAGGTGCTCACACCGGCGGACATTGAATCAACCTTTGGCCTGACGGAAGGCAATATCTTCCATGGAGAACTGACCCTGCAGCAATTGTTTGCCTTACGCCCTGCGGTGAAGTGGGCGGACTATTCCACACCCATCAAGAATTATTACCAATGCGGTTCCGGCACCCATCCCGGCGGCGGCATCACGGGGTCTCCCGGTGAGATGGCGGCCAAAAAGATTCTGGGAGTATGGAAATGAGCCGGTATGATATAATTGTAATTGGCGGTGGTGTGAATAGTTTAGTCACCGCAAGCCTGCTGGGGAAAGCCGGAAAAAAGGTGGTCATCCTTGAAGCGCAAGATCAAATCGGTGGATTGGCTTCCACCCATAAATTCGCGCCAGGATTCAAATGTAATGTGGTCAACGATGGGGTAAAGTGGATCGACCCACGCGTCATTGAAAAGTTGGATCTGAATTCCCATGGGTTGGAATTAATTCAGCCGGATGTGGTTCGAATAGCACTGGGGGAAAATGGCAATCATATTTCATTTCATCACGACCCGAAACAAACAGCTGCATCCATCGCTAACCATTCAGATAAGGACGCAAAAGTTTGGGGTGACTTCACCAAATACATTTATAAGTTGGTTCAATTTTTAGAAAAGCTCTATGCACTCACGCCACCGAATCTACCCAATGTGGGGTTGAGTGATGCGTTTGCCATGCGCTCCATGTTTGGGCCGGTACGAAAACACGGCACACGGGGATTGGTAGATCTCATGCGTGTGGCTCCCATGATGATGCCGGAATTGGTGGATGAATGGTTCGAGAATGAATTACTGCGGGCCGCCGTATCTACAGCGGGGATTCATCATCTTTCATTCGGTCCATTTGCCGCAGGAACTGGTTATAACCTTTTGCATCAGCACGTTCATGGTAATGGTATTTTCCACAATACTCAATTTGTAAAAGGCGGAACGAGCAATTTAGCCACCGCATTAAAATCATCTGCTGAATCCGTAGGCGTAGAGATCCGTCCAGGGACACCGGTTAGATCAATTGATGTAGAAAATGGAATTTGCGGTGGTGTTACTTTAGATGATGGTGAAACGCTTGAAGCCCATCAAATTGTTTCCGGCCTTGATCCGAATAATACATTTATAAATCTGGTGGGGCCGTCCAGCCTGAACCCCAATTTTAATACGCAACTGAATAATATTCGCTATCGCGGCAGTGCGGTACGAATCCATTTTGCATTGAATAGCCTGCCGGAAATTTCTGGCGTTTCTCAAGATCAAATGGGAACGCTATTTGCCATCGCACCATCCATTGAATACTTGGAAAAAGCAGCCGATGCAGCCAAGTACGGGCGCATTGCTGAAAATCCCTATGTGGAATTCAACATCCCGTCTGTGATCAATCCAGACTTTGCACCCAATAGAAAGCATGTCCTTTCAGCAACGGTCCAATTCGCTCCCTATCACCTTCGTGATCAAAATTGGTCCCATGAATTGAAAACGCAATTGGAACAAAATGTAGTTCGTGTTCTGGAAAAATATGCAATGGGATTTTCGTCAAAAATTGAATCAGCATTGGTATTGTCACCGGTGGATATGGAAGACCAATTCGGCCTGACAGAAGGCAACTTAAACCATGGTGAAATGACCTTGGATCAATTCATGTTCATGCGTCCCACCATGAGTACGGCCCAGTACAAAACACCGATTGATAATCTTTATTTGTGTGGATCAGGAACCCATCCCGGGGGCGGTCTCCATGGAACAAATGGATTCAATGCAGCGCGAGAAATATTGAAATAATCCCGATGCGTTTTGTGAGAATTATATCATTTGACCCCACTTTAATTCTCCCCTATGAAAGGGGAGAACATTTTGGACATCTTCACAAAACTCCTAATTATTTCCCCTGCGGTCTCGCCAATAGGGGAAACACAAGAAAATTAATTTGGTAATACTTATTAATTATCCTATATTATATGGCAAATATAGGATCATATTCCCTTATTTACCGGTAATTATGGGAATATGCTCCCAATAATACCGGATATATTGGGAGTATCTACACATGAAACGATTCGTTACCGATAAAATAAAAACAGAATTAGAACATCCAAACCGGAAAGTTGTGCTTTTATTGGGTCAAAGACGCGTTGGAAAAACCTATGAATTAAAGCGCTTATCAGATGAAAATGAGTCTACAAAATATTACGATTTTGAAGACAGTAGAAATCAACAACTATTTATCCCGTCTGTGAAAGATCTGGAACAAACATTGGGTGGAAGTGAAACGACTGGAATTGTACTATTTGATGAAATTCAATATCTTGACAAATCCGGTTCAATTTTAAAATTGCTTTATGACCATTTCCCAAATTTGAAAATTGTAGCAACCGGTTCTGCATCATTTCTCATGATGAAAAATATAGGGGATAGTTTATATGGACGTTACTTTTCATTTTATATTTTTCCATTAACCATGCGAGAGATCATTGAAGAAATTGAGATTACTGACTTTTCAATCGGTGGATTCATTAAAAAAAACCATAAGCCAATAATTGATGCATCCCTGGAAAATCAACTCATATATGGTTCTCTTCCTGAAATATTTGGAGTGACAGACCTGTCACGAAAAAAGGAAATTTTACAAAACTACATTCATAATCTTCTATTTAAAGATATTTTTGAAATTGAGCGCATTCAGCATCCGCATATATTTAAAAATTTATTACAATTATTGGCATTCCAAATTGGAAAGATTGTTAACCCCAATGAATTATCTAACACGCTTGGGATTGACAGAAAGACCGTTTTGGAATACATATATTTATATGAGAAATTTCATTTGATTAAAACACTTTATCCGTTTTATAAAAATCCGAATAAAGAAATTAAAAAATCATTTAAAATATATTTTACCGATTTAGGAATTCGAAATGGAATGATTGATGATTTTAAACTTTTATCATTGCGCAGTGACAGGGGTGAATTATTCGAAAATTTTGTGGTGAATATGTTTAAAGCCAATATCCATTATTTATCCTTGCCCTATAAGATTTATTTTTGGAGAAATTTTAAACAGGCGGAAGTAGATTTGATTTTGGAAAATACTGACACAGGAAAATTGAACCCCATTGAAATAAAATGGAATAAAGATAAAATGCCTTCCCGTGCATTTCGAAATCAATATGAAGATCAAATTGACCAAGAGTATTGCGTGAATAAAGAAAATTTATGGAAATATATTTGAAAAGCAGAGTAATGGAAGGGTGGAGTAGCAAAGTGGTGGATGAATGAAATTATTGCAACAAAATATATTGAAATGAAAGTTGAAATAAGTTTAAAAGACCAAATAGAAAAAGATGAAGTTCTGGCATTATATCACGCCAATGATTGGTCATCAGCAAAAAAGCCCAAGGAACTCATGGCCGCTTTGCGGAATTCCCACTCGTTGGTGACAGCTCGAATCTCCGGAAAACTTGTGGGACTGGGCAATGCTATTTCCGATGGTCATTTGGTTGTGTATTATCCCCACTTACTGGTTCATCCCGATTTTCAGGGACAGGGCATTGGACGTAAAATGATGGATGCTATGCAAACTATTTATGGGTCCTTTCATCAACAAATGCTCACTGCTGATGGTAAAGCTATCGATTTTTATGAGAAACTTGGTTTTAAAAGAGCCGGCAAGACAGAACCCATGTGGATATATGCCGGGAAGGATCATTAAATGACCTTCAAAAAAACAGCGGAAACGCTTCCCAAGGGCGCTCACACGCTAGAGCGAGAATATTACGTGGAACCAAAAATTCTCCAAAAAGAGTACGACAACATTTTTTTGGATAGTTGGATCTGCGCCGGGCGGTCATCAGAATTAAGTGAATCGGGTCAATTTAAGGTAATCAATATCGATACCGAAAGTGTAATCGTGCTGGGGGATGACCAAGGTGAACTCAAGGCTTTTTTCAATGTCTGCCGCCATCGGGGGACACGAATTTGCGAACAAGATTCCGGCCAATTTTCTAAATCAATCCAGTGCGGTTATCATGGCTGGACCTACGGTTTAGACGGCCAACTCATCGGCGCGCCACACATGGATGCTGTGGACGGATTCCAAAAAGCCGATTATCCCCTTTTCTCTTTGCCCGTGGCTGAATGGGAAGGGTTTATTTTCATCAACTTTTCCGACGAACCGAAAGATTTTGAAACTGCTTTCAATCCTTTGATAAACAGGTTCAGCGCATGGGGCATGTCAGAACTAGCTGTCCAGGAAACCAAGGAATATCATGTAGAGGGAAATTGGAAGCTGGTGATCCAAAATTATTGCGAGTGCTACCACTGCCCGATTCTCCATCCCCAGCTGGCGGCGATCCATCATTATCTGGGCGGGCGCAATGATCTCCATGAAGGACCATTTCTTGGCGGTTACATGGATTTCAACGAGGATAAGGGCAGTATCACTGCCAGTGGTGCATTATGCTGTCCGCCCTTGGATGGGGTGAAAAATGATGATTTGAATCGGGTGTACTATTATTCCCTGTTTCCCAACATGCTGTTAAGCCTGCACCCGGAATATGTTATGTATCATACAGTCTGGCCCGATGGGGTGGAAAAATGCAAAGTCACCTGTTCATGGCTCTTTGCAAAGGACGTCGTTGAATCCGGGAAGCATAACACAAAAGATGCCATTGATTTCTGGGACATAACCAACAAGCAGGATTGGCACATCTCTGAATTGTCCCAACTGGGGATCCAGTCTAAAAAATATTCGCCTGCGCCTTATTCAGGACAGGAAAGTCTTCTGGCAGCTTTTGACACACATTATAAAAGTACGCTGATTAAACCGTGAACTAATTTGCAGGTTTTATTAGCGGATATAAACTGTCTTTAGATTGGTGAACTCACGGATACCAACATCAGATAGTTCCCGGCCATAACCCGATTCCTTGATTCCGCCAAATGGCAGGCGGGGGTCGGACCGTACAAAATCATTGACAAAACATCCACCGACTTCGAGATCGTCCGTTGCAATTCTTTCACCTTTTTCCACATCTTTTGTAAAGACGGCTCCGCCTAATCCAAATGGAGTTTGATTCGCCAGACGAATAGCTTCATCTTCATCTTTAGCAGATATAATAGCAGCTACAGGCCCGAATATTTCCTCATCAAAGGCTGCCATACCCGGCTGAACATTATCGAGTAAGGTTGCCGGGTAAAATGCGCCTTCCACGTCCGGAACTTCTCCACCCACTAATAATTCGGCACCTTTTTCAATACTGGCTTTGACTTGGTTATGGACTTCATCCCGGGACCATTTATTTACCATAGGACCAATATTGACCTCCTCATCAAATGGGTCGCCCCATTTTTGATCTTCCATTGCTTTCAACAGTTTGGACCGGAAACTATCCAATACGGATTCAACCACAATGAATCTCTTGGCGGCTATACAGCTCTGCCCCGTATTCAAAAACCGGCCTATGACACAGGCGGTCACAGCCTTGTCCAGTTCCGCGTCCTCCAAGATGATATAGGGATCGCTACCCCCTAATTCCAGGACCGTTTTCTTTAATGCTGCCCCGGCTTGGGATGCTACTGCTTTCCCTGCCGGCGTACTGCCTGTGAGTGTAACAGCTTTTACATGGGGATTATTGATCACATCTTTAACATTTTTTGATCCGATAACCAGAGTCCTAAACACATTATTGGGGAATCCGGCATCATGGAAAATATTCTCAATTTCTAACGCACAGCCCTGGACATTGGAAGCGTGTTTCAACACCCCCACATTCCCGGCCATGAGAGCCGGAGCGGCAAACCGAAACACCTGCCAGAAGGGGAAATTCCAGGGCATCACCGCAAATACAATGCCAATGGGCCGATAGGCTACATAGCTTTTTGATGCGTCTGTTTCAATAATCTGTTCCGCTAAAATTCTTTCGGCATTGTCCGCGTAATGGTCGCACACCCAGCCGCATTTCTCTGCTTCAGACACAGCCTGGCTGTAAGGCTTGCCCATTTCCAGCGTCATAAGCCGGCCGAATTCTTCCTTTCTAGACCTCAAGATTTCAGCTGCATTTTTCAACAGTTTCGATCGTTCAGTAAAGGATATTTTTTGCCATTCCTGGTAAGCGGAATCAACATTGGAAATAATAGTGCCAACTTCTTCAAGAGTCATTTCATTGTATGATGCAATTTCTTGCCCATTTGCTGGATTAATTGATTTTAATGACATGGATATTCTCCAATTAATTTTGCTTTATGAATTTTTTAAAGCAGTATGAAAAATATCAACTGCCTCGTCTATCTGTTCTTTAGTCGCGATCAGAGGCGGTATCCATCGAATGACATTAAGATTCGTGCCACAGGTTAACAGTAATAATTTCTGATCTAAACATCCTTGATGAACAGCCTTCGCCCTTTCAGGATCAGGATTGGCATCGATACCAGTGAATTCTGTGCCGATCATTAATCCAAGACCACGATTATCACCAATAACCTGAAACTCATTTTTTATTTCTTCCAGGCGTGAAAGTAAATACCTGCCCTGTGTTTCAGCGTTCTCGACCAATTTTTCGTTCAAGATGGTTTGGATGGTTGCATTAGCGGCTGCTAAAGGGATTGCACTCCCGCCACCGTACGTACCACCATGTGTTCCCAAACTCCATTTCTTCATAAGATCCGACGACGCGCCAATCCCGGAAATGGGCAATCCACTTCCCATTCCCTTGGCCAAAATCAGAATATCCGGCTCAACGTTTGAATGTTCTATGCAAAACATTTTCCCGGTGCGACCAAACCCGGTTTGAACTTCATCTGCGATCATGAGAATTTCATGCTTATCACAGAATGCACGAAGCGCTTGCATAAACTGGGGCGGGGCCGGGACATAACCGCCTTCTCCCAGTAATGGTTCAATAATGATTGCTGCAGTTTCACCAGGCGCTGTCTGGCTCTTTATGAGAAGTTCCAACTGATTCATACACCAGTCAGACGTGGTTTGTTCATCCCAGCCATAATAATATGCATGGGGAAATGGAGCAACAAAGATACCGCTCGGTAATGGCTGATAGTTATATCTGTAACCTGTTTTTGATGTGGTCATGGCCATGGCCAGATGGGTTCGTCCATGAAAACTGCCCTGGAAAACGACGACGTTTCTTTTACCCGTAGCATGTTTTGCCAATTTGATGGACGCTTCCACAGCTTCCGCGCCACTGTTGGAAAAGAAAAATTGGTTGATATTTTTTGGTGTAAGACTGTTGAGTTTTTCTGCAAGATCAATAGCGGGTTGAGACATCACAATATTGATCTGCCCGAACAGGAGACTCTCCGCTTGGGCTTGGATGGCTTTTACAACATTGGAGTGACAATGCCCTGTGTTTGTTACACCAATCCCACAAGTGAAATCAAGAAATTGGGTTCCATCTGCATCATAGAGATAGGCGCCTTCACCTTTGACGGGTATCATATCTGTTAAATGTGTCCAAACCGGGGACAAATAATTTCTGTTATCCATGGAGGGTTCCTTTTGATTTACAGTTTGTAATTTACCCAATACGAGTCCTTTGTAAAATGCCACTAGAATTTGGTTTTCCCAACGTCGATACTATCATTTTAAAAATATTAACTCCAAGCATAATCACAATACAATTTTTTACATAACTTTCTTTTAAAGGCTTGAAGAAATGGTTACCCCTAAAGTACTTTTGTTATTCTATTAAATGGCAATCAGCATACTGGGTCAGTCATAAACCAATTTAATGGGGGAAAATGACTTCAACGCTGAATCATTCGATTGAAAATGAAAGGCAAATTATGAGTGAGATTGATTATCTGATTTTTGGATTGTATATGGCATGTGTGCTTTCCATCGGTTTTTATTATTTCAATAAAAACAAAAGTACCGAGGATTATTATGTAGGGAGTCGCTCCATCAAAGCCTCCCATGTGGGTTTATCCATTGTAGCAACGGATGTGGGCGGCGGCTTTTCCATCGGCTTAGGTGGCGTTGGATTTATGATGGGGTTAGCCGGAACCTGGCTTTTGTTTACCGGTTTGATCGGGGCATGGCTCACAGCTGTTTTTCTGATTCCTAAAATCAAACGCATTGATGTGGAAATGAAATTTCTGACCTATCCCGATTTTTTACGATATAAATACAACGATAATGTGGCTTTAGTGGCGGCATTGATCTCCGGGATTGGCTACCTGGGGTTCACTGGCAGCCAAATGCTCGCCGGCGCCAAACTTGCATCTGCAACCATTCTTCAGACCAATCCATTTGACATGGATCCGATCAAATTCGCCCTCTTGGTAATTGCAATTGTCACAATTCTCTACACGGTGATCGGCGGTCTGAAAGCGGTGATCTATACGGATACAATTCAATGGATTCTTCTGCTTTCCGGTCTGATGCTGGTAACGATCCCGGCAACACTGATAAAAATCGGCGGGTTCGCCACGCTTAAAGCGCAACTTCCGCCCGAGCATTTTTCACTGACCAATATTGATCTTGTCACCTTTATCAATTGGATGGTGACCATCATTCCCATATGGCTCATCGGCATGACCCTGTATCAACGCATGTATGCCTGTAAAGATGAAGCGCAGGCAAAAAAGGCGTGGTACATCGCAGGCGTATTTGAATATCCAATCATGGCTTTTACCGGTGTTTTTCTGGGTATGTGCGCCCGGGTAGTTTTCCCGGAAGCGGAATCGGAAATGGCCCTCCCCATGCTGATCCGCGATATCCTGCCCATCGGCGTAACAGGGATTGTGATTGCATCCTATTTTTCCGCTATCATGTCCACGGCTGATAGTTGCCTTATGGCGTCATCCGGTAATTTTGTCAACGATATAATGGAAAGGCATTTTTTCAAAGAATTGGACACAAAATCATCCATCCGCTTGTCCATGATTGCCACCGGTGTGATTGGGACGCTTGCAGTCATTTTGGCTTTTCAGTTCAGTTCAGTCCTGAATGCAATGCTTTATGCTTATTCCTTCATGGTTTCCGGGTTATTTGTCCCCACTGTTGGCGCTTATTTCTGGGATAAATCCAGTTCTACAGGTACCATGGTTGGCATGATTTCCGGCGGAACATTGTCCATCATTTTGCTAACCAATGTTCTAACGCTTCCGGAGAGTTTGGCTGTATTGGGTTTCGACCAATCCATTTATGGCATTCTCCTTTCTGCCATAACATTTGTTTCTATATCCATTCTTGCCCCGGACAATAAATCATGATCATTTATAGTATGTCAGAAGACCACTTAAAAAAAGATAAGATTGAGCTGTTTCATGGCGCCTTAATACAGCACGGCTCTTTCAACGACCGCATCTATTTGATGAAAATAAAAGATGCGGATCCCCATGAATTGGCGCCAGCGCTTTTAGAAAAAGCACGAGCCAATAGTTACACAAAGGTATTAGTAAAAATCCCAATGAGTAAAAGTGATGCTTTTCTGGATACCGGATTCCGAAAAGAAGCTGAAATCCCCAATTTTTATTTAGGGAGGGAAGATGCGCTTTTCATGTCCTATTACCTGTCTGCAATCCGTGAGAAAGCAAGCAATATCAATAAAGTCAAAAAAGTGTATCAATTGTCAAAACAAAAACAGGTCTCCAAAGAGTCGGTTTCAAAACCCCCATTGGACACAATGTTCACCCTGCGACGATTGAAAAAAGATGACGTCCATGAAATAGCCGAATTATATAAGGAAGTTTTTCCTTCCTATCCTTTCCCCATCGACGATCCGTCATATTTATTGGAGACGATGGAATCTCACATTGATTATTTTGGGATTGAAGTAAAAAACCAATTAGTCGCTCTTTCATCTCTTGAAAAAGATGCGCAAATTCTTTGTGCAGAAATGACTGATTTTGCCACACTTCCAGCGTGGCGAGGTCATGGTTTGGCCAACTATTTGCTGGCGGAGATGGAAAAAAAAGGGCAGAGTGAAGGTATCAAAACTGCATATACAATTTCCAGGGCAGAATCACCGGGGATGAATATTGTTTTTACAAAAAATGCTTACCAATTTGGTGGGCGACTGATTAACAATACCAATATTTCCGGTCATATCGAAAGTATGAATATTTGGTTCAAATCGCTGTGTAAATAATTGGGATAGGAAACTTCAATGCAAATAACAACGAACAAAGAGTTTGATCGATATCAAACAGCAACATCGGTAAAAGATTTACCAAGTACAATTTCGAAAAACAACGAATTATCTTCAATTGGGGAAGTCGGAATTCCGCTTTCCTTAAGGGGACATGTTACAATTGATGCCTTAGATCACCGGAATTTCAATACCGATGAATTTTGGAAAAAGATTCCTGCCTTCAAGAATGTTTCCAGGGAAGAATTTAATGATGTAAAATTTCAAAATAAAAATACTGCATCCAAAATTGACCACTTGGATAATCTGTTAGAAGGCATTGTTTCCAAAGATTTCCTCGATGATGTCCGCAAAGGGATGCAGCTTGCTCCAATGAATCTAAGGCTGTCCCCTTATATTCTAAGTCTGATTAATTGGGACAATCCCTATACAGATCCGCTTAGAATCCAATTCATTCCCGTTGGAAAAACTAAACTTCCGGACCATCCTAAGCTTACATTAGATTCACTTAGTGAACAGCAAGACTCCCCCGTGGAAGGACTGGTTCATCGTTATTATGACAAAGCATTATTTTTACCCTTGGATGTTTGTCCAGTTTATTGCGCATTTTGCACACGTAGCTACGCCATAGGTAGTGACACAGATCAAGTTTCAAAACAAAGCTTTAAGCCCATCCCAGATAACTGGAATAGGGCATTTGCTTATATTGCTTCACGACCGGAATTGGAAGATATTGTAATCTCAGGTGGCGACACATATATGTTGCGGCCCCAACGTATTAGGCAAATTGGTGAACACTTGCTGGCTATACCCCATGTACGCAGATTGAGATTTGCCACAAAGGGCCCGGCAGTGTTGCCTATGAAGATTCTCAGTGATACTGAATGGACTAACGCACTCGTTGATGTGGTGCAGAAGGGTCGCGAACTCAGTAAAGAGGTGGTATTGCACACCCATTTCAATCATCAAAATGAGATTACGGATATTACCCGGCAGGCGATGGATTTATTATTTAAACATGGTGTGAAAATCAGGAATCAGTCTGTGCTCATTCGTGGTGTAAATGATAATGCAGATGAAATGATTAAATTTATCCGGAAGCTGTCCTTTATGAATATCCAACCCTACTATATCTACCAGCATGATATGGTCCCGGGGACAGAACAATTGCGCACCCGCGTAAAAGATGCATTAGAACTGGAGCGGAAGATTCGGGGTGCAACAGCCGGATTTAATACACCCACGATTGTTACCGATGCGCCGGGCGGCGGTGGAAAACGCGATGTCCATAGTTATGATTATTATGACGAAGTTTCGGGGATTTCAGTCTATCGTAGTCCCAGCGTAAATATATCAAAACTATATCTTTATTTTGATCCGGTTCACTTGTTACCGGAGGAAGGCCAACAACGTTGGGCTAACCCCGATGAACATGACAAAATGGTAAAGGAAGCAGTTGAAAAATCAGGGTTAAATGATTATTCTTTTAATTAAGGATTGAAGATCAGAGTAAATAACCCAACTCGGAAAAAATAATTAATCTATTGGAACCTGCTAATGTGTAACAGACCCGGAAGGCTTTTCTTTTAATAAACTTCTATCAAGGCAGCAGCCCCTTGCCCGCCACCAATACACATGCTCACAACAGCGTATTTTTCTTTACGTCTTTTCGCCTCATACAAAACATGCCCAACCATACGTGCACCGCTCATACCGTAGGGATGGCCTATGGCAATGGCGCCGCCATTCACGTTTAGACGCTCATCGGGAATACGGAGTTCATCCTTGCAGTAGACTAACTGGGCTGCGAATGCTTCATTAATCTCCCAAAGACCAATATCGCTTATGGACATCTTTTGCTGTTCTAATAGTTTGGATATAGCGAATACAGGTCCAATTCCCATTTCTCCCGGGTTACACCCAACCACGACCATCCCCCGAATACATCCCATAGGATCTATACCTCTTTTTTCAGCTACTTTGGCCTCCATAAGAAGGGATGCGCTTGCACCATCGGATAACTGGCTGGCATTCCCTGCTGTAACAGTATGTCCTTCGCCCATTACCGGCTTCAATTTTTGGAGTTGTTCGATTTGCGTCCCGGGACGGTTACATTCATCGTGGTTTAATAAGATGTTCTCATAGCTGACTTCTCCGGTATGTTTTTCTAAAATTTTTTTAACAGCTTTGACTGGTACAATTTCTTTTAACAGCAGATTATTTTCTTGAGCAGCAGCTGTTTTTTGCTGGCTGGAGAGGGCATATTCATCCTGGGTATCTCTGGACACACCATATTTTTCTGCCACAATTTCAGCCGTTTGAATCATGGTATAGTAGTAATCCGGCTGATTGGCCTCTACAAGGGGTACTTTATAACGATCCATATTCATATGCTCATTCTGTACAAGACTTATAGAATCCAGCCCTCCCCCGATAACAACATTCTGCTTTTGATGAACAATCTGATTTGCAGCTGCAACAATTGCAGAAAGCCCCGAGGCACATTGACGGTCAATAGTTTGCCCGGGTACACTATTAGGCATTCCGGCCGCTAACACTGCATGGCGGGCTACATTGATACCAGTAGATCCTTGGGTCAATGCGCAACCCAAAATAACATCCTCAATTTCACCAGGATCAATCTCAGACCTCGCAACGACTGCATTAATCGGAAAGGCCGCCAAGGAAGGGCCCTCTAAATCATTAAAAGAACCACGATAAGCCTTTCCTATCGGGGTTCGTGCTGTTGAAACTATGACTGCTTCCCGCATAAAATAATCCGAAGGCTAAATTTTTTCCAGCCCGCACCAGTTCTGAATAAACCGGGCATAGACTTTGGTAATATTCTTAAGAGAACCCAAATCCACATATTCATCAAAAGCGTGGATTCTTTCGCCTGCCGGCCCATAGACCAATGCAGGTGTATTCTGGTAGATTCCAAAAAATCTTGAATCGGTGGTAGCAGTGATAGCGCTGCGGTTCAGTTCTGAATTGTTGATTTGTTCGTGAGCTTTCGCCAGTTCTTTTTCCGCATTTGTATTTACCGGAAGTGAATATCCTTCTGCCAAAAAACCGTGGTAAATAAGTTCAGGTTCTCCTTTTTTTACCAATTCATTTTCGGCAATGAGCTGTCGTAATGTTGTTTCAATTTGCCTTTGCCGTTCTTTAATTGAATCCCCCGGATATATAGCGATACGCAGGTTCAAAACTGCCCATGCCGGAACGCTGGATGTCCAGTCCCCGCCGTGGAATTCACCAACATTTAAATTAATGGGATGGTCGTGATGCGCGTAATCGGGATAGTTAGATTTTTCATTATTCCATTGATCTTCGAGACCCCGATAGGCAGCGATGACGGGCAGCATTGCTTCGATGGCATTCACCCCTTCCGTTGCCCTTTCAGCGTGGACAGGTTTACCGGACAGTTTGATCTGAAACCAGATAACCCCAACCTGGGCTGAGACTAATATTTCATTAAAGGGTTCACCGATCAAAACGGCTTCCGCTTCATACCCAGCGGCTAAACACGCCAAGGCGCCATTGCCGGTACACTCTTCTTCCACCACCGATTGCAAGTACACCGGCGCATTTGGTTTATAACCCGCTTCTTTAATGGCCTTTAAAGCAAATACTTTGGCTGATAACCCGCCTTTCATATCATCCGAACCGCGGCCATACAATTTATTGTCCCGTACTTCCGGTTTATAGGGATGACCTGTCCATCCGGACAAAGGCCCTTCCGGGACCACATCAATGTGGCCATTCAAAATCAAGGATCGCCCTGTACCCTCCATATTGCCATAATTGCCAATTATATTCACCATATTTTTATAATCAAAATGAACCGGCGAAAACCCGGGAAGGTTTTTGATTTGATCAATATCCACTTTTAATTCATCAATCTGTGCGCCATCGGTTGCCATTTCATTTTTCATTATTTCCTGAGCTTCAGCTTCATTCCCCCGCGTGGATTTCGCTGCCACAAGGCGGCTCAAGAATGCCACTTGTTTATCGAATAATGCATCGACATGTTGCTCCAAATTCCCATTGGACATTTTTAAAACTCCTTCAAATTTTCAGCGACGGTAAATGTATCACCGGTTGCTTTTTCAATTCTTTCCAAGGTCTGTCCCTTTGCAATTTCAACCAATTCAATTCCATCCTTGGCGATTGAAAAAACTGCTTGTTCAGTAATAATCATTTTAACGCAGTTTTTCGCTGTTAATGGAAATGTACATTTTGGAAGGATTTTCGGATTGCCTGCTTTATCCGTCTGCTTCATTAAAATTATGATTTTTTTTGCACAACTGGCTATCTCGAGTCCACCACCCATGCCCGGTTTCCTGGCACCGGGGACATGCCAGTTGGCCAAATCGCCTGAAGAAGAAACCTGGAATGCACCCAAGAAGGATACATCAATTTTACCCCGTCTCACAAATCCAAACGACTCTGCGGAATCTACAAATGATCCGCCGGGGACAATGCCAACATAGCCCCCGCCCGCATCCATACAATCGGGGTTGGATTCATCATAGGGCAAAATATCCCCTACACCTAAAATCCCATTTTCTGAATGAATAAAAGGCCTGTTTTCATGGGTAATAAAATTCGGGATGAGTTGGGGCAGCCCAATCCCGAGATTGATGACCATGTCACCATTCACTTCTTGGGCAGCGCGTTCAAGAATCCGTGTATTATCGGCGGATAGGGTCATACTCTTCCGTGAATTGGGTGATTTGTGATACGTAGTCTACAGAGATACCTGATGCATGCACATCTTCCGGGCTGATTTCACCCACATTAACCACTTGCTTGGCTTCTATCAAAGTAATATCTGCAGCTTGGGCTATGAGTGGCGCAAAATTGATCCCCGCTGTGTTGAACCGCATATTTCCAAAAGAATCTGCCGTTTCAGCTCGGACGAGTGCAAAATCAGCACCCAGGGCTTTTTCAAGAATATAGGATTCTCCTTCCACTTCAACCGTGGGCTTGTCCGAACTATAATCAATATCCAAGCCGATTGTACTCAAAAATCCGGGCAGGCCGACACCTTTACATCGAATTCGTTCGGCCATGATTCCCTGGGGAATCAATTCCACATCCAGCTTGCCGCTTTCCGCCAATTCCATTACCATAGAATTCAGGCCAATGTGGGTGGCATAAAGTTTTTTTACCTGCCCGGATTTGACCAATTTATAAATACCAATCCCATCTTCATTGGCGTCATTTTTAATGATGGTTAAATCTGTTTGACCTTGATTGAGTAATTCATCAATGAGTGAAAATGGCGTCCCGGATGAACCGAACCCGCTCACCATAATGGATGCACCATCAGGGATCATGGCGATTACAGTTGGGATATCACATCGTTTATCTTTCATTGGTTTTTATTACCTTGTTATAAGATTCAAATGTTTGGCTTAACAGGTTCAGCAATTCGTCAGACTCTGCTCGAGTAATTATCAGCGGCGGTGTTACCAAGGTATGATCGCCGGCAATACCATTGAGACTTTTTCGGGGATAAATGATGAGTCCCAAATCATAAGCTGTTTGTGTGACCGCTTCACCAACTTGCCATGAATTTGGAAAGGGCTCTTTTGTTTCTTTATCTGCAAACTCAACCGCCATGAGCAGTCCTCTGCCCCGCACATCGCCAATCCAATGATAATTTTCAGCCAAAGCTGTCATTTTTTCTATTAGATATTCACCCTGGACTCTGGAATTTTCCACCAGGTTTTCTTCATCAATTGTTTTGAGTACCGCGCACCCAACAGCACAGCCGAATGGATTCCCGGCATAAGTGAAGCCGTGCATAAAGCCACCGCTTTCCATTACTGGCTGGACATATTTATTTTTTGCCACAATAGCAGCAATGGGATAGTACCCGGCACCCAATCCTTTAGCGAGGCAAATCACATCCGCATCTAAATCCCAATGGTTGTAGCCGAACATTTTTCCTGTTCTCCCAACGCCGGTCATCACTTCATCCAAAATAATGGGCACATTGTATTGCTTGCAAATTTCCTGCACTCGGGGAAAATAAACATCGTGGGGGACTTCTGCGCCGGTACTGGCGCCGCCAATGGGCTCGGCAACAAACCCTGCCACATTCTCTGCACCTGTTTCCAGGATGGCAGCTTCCACTTCATTGGCACAGACCAACGCATATTCTTCCCGTGTCAATCCATCCGGGATCCTGTATTGTGTGGGTGATTTCACCTTTGGGTACACCTGAAACATGGGTGTGAATGGTTCGTTGAGTGGCGCATAAGTCGTCAGAGCTAAAGCACCCATGGTACATCCATGATAAGACGGAACGCGGCTGATAAAAACAGATCGGTTTTTTTCTCCATTTACAACATGATACTGGCGGATCAATTTTATAGCGGATTCCACCGCTTCCGATCCGCCGGACACAAAAAAGACCCGGTCCAGTTTCGGACCGGTTTTTTCCACAATCATATTCGCAAGGTCAATGGCCGGCTGGTTTTCAAATTGAGTCCTGTAGGAGAATTGTATTTCCGAGACTTGGTTTTTAATGGCTTCAATAATTTTAGGATGGGAATGACCTAATTGGCACACAATGGCGCCGCTGGCAGCATCCATATACGATTTGCCATTATCTGCAGTGATATAAATCCCATTTGCATGCTGGGCAATGGGCTTACGCCCGGCGGTGAGATAGAACATAGGGTTGGGTTTCATTAAATAATTGTTTCCATTTCTTTGTTCAAATTTCCAAATGATTGTAGATGGTTACCTACATATCTTTTGAGGTAAAACAATCATTCCCAGTCCTGACGCAATGATCGCCATAATCATTATTGATGTTGGAAAGGAAACCATGCCGATGGAAAACATCATCATCAAATACCAGAGAATGGCTAAATTATTTTTCATAATGACAAAACCGAAAAAATATATCAGGACATAAATAAATAATCCGCCTATTGCGAAAAATAAAATGTCTAAATATTTGCCTGTTTCTTTTCGTCCTTTAATCAATGACCACACAAATACGGGCAGAATAAAAATCAATGAAAATGGATTAATGATAAGCAGATAAATACTACCCAACCCTGACATGAAAAATCCAAATTGCTTGATTTGACTTTGTGTGGGTGATTCAAAAATTGCTAAATATTTTGCAGATAGTTTTCTACAGAGCCAAAACAGGAAACCCGGTCCCAAAATCCAAATAATAACCGCACTCCAAATGGGTGTATAAATAGCCGCGTCCTTGGATGTGGCGGGATATAAATGATATGTATCCATAATCCCCACAGCTACTAATAGGTAAGTGATTAATACCGAGCCGACCAACGGAACCAAGAGCGACAAAAAGTGAATCAGGGGTCCTTGCCATTTCATAACAAAATATTGACCGTTTTTTCTACCCAAGAGAAATGCAACTAAAAAGAAACAACAGGTAATAAATACAAAAATCATCCATAGCGGAAAGCCGCGGAGTACTTTGCCTGATTGCCGAAAAAATAAATAGGGACCCGATTCGTCGGGGAATTCATCCATAGCCAGACATTGGCGAATGATGGCTTCAGATATGCGCCCTGTATGCCCAAGTGTTTCAGCCGATTGATATTTCACCAAATCTTTAGGTGAATGATAGGTGTCCCAATGCAGTTGGGCAAATTCCGGCGGCGTTGCGCCTGCCAGTCCAAATGAGGGGATGCCGGCAGCCACAAGGGGACCTTCATCCATGAAGGATACCGGTACGGCTTGATCTAAAAGTTGTATGACAACCGGATTCATCAGTGGTACCCAATCATCAGCAATGGATTGTGCCGCTTTCTGCGCTAATAACTGAAACCAAAGTGCCCCGTAGCCGCGAAATTGTCCCCGGGGGTCCATGCGCAGCCCGTTGTATAATTTCTTACCCACATTATCCAATGAAAGTCCGGCAATACTTTGATCAGCATTTGGGTGGGTTTGGACATACTGCAAGGTGCCCAGCATGCCATATTCTTCCCCATCCGCCGCCAGAAAAACCAAGGTGTATTTTGGTTTATTTTCTTGTGAGAATATTTCTGCCAACTGCATGAGTACTGCCATACCGGAGCCGTCATTATCAGCCCCTTCGTAGGTGTACGGGGATTGATCAAAATGGGCAACAATGATAATTTCTTTTTCGGACTCACCGTGAATTTTGCCCACCACATTCTGCATGGGTACATCTTTGCTGTAATTCACAATATCCCAATGATCCATTGTGGTAGAAAGCCCCAGCCGTTTAAATTCACTTTCCAGCCAAATGGCAGCTTTTTTATTGTTGGGTTTTCCGCTATCGCGATTAGGGAACCGGCTCACAAAATCAGTTACATATTCCAGTGCTTGGTCCCCGGAAAATTGGATGGAGTCAGGATTTACTTTTCCTTCAATCTTTGGGGCATCGCTGCACCCAACCCCAATCATACTCAACAATAAAAAAGGGATAAGTAGGATTTGATCCCGAATGAATTTCGGGATTAAAAACGATGAACCTGCTAACATCCCGAAGTCAAAACCTCTCCGAATTCTTAACCCAAGTCCTGCGTTAATATGGACCATTTTCACAGGGATACCCCGGCTTCCCTGTTTTTTTTCGCCCAATAGCGGCGGTAGGACCATTTGCTATTTGATGTTGGATGAGAATCTTGGATGGATTTTATCCATTGGGAAGTGAGTTCATCCGCGGTGTTGAATGCGTTTAAAGTGATGTCCTTTTTTTTATCGGTTTTAGCTGATTGAAATTGATCCAGGTAAGATTGTTCAAATTCCCGTTGTTCAGCCCGACACAAATTGATTCGAAGGGGATAATCCTGTAAAATGGAGCGGTGCAATTTTTCATGGCGCCACCATAATGAATTTGAATTATGGCGTGGTCCCGGTGGTTTATTTTCAGGAAGTTGAACGTCAGATAAATCGATGGGCTTGAACAAACTGGTGCACGGAGCTGAAGTTCCGGTGGCCCAGACAGTGGATGCTGTTTTTTGAAGATGAGTCACCAGGGATCCCACAGACTGGGAGGCATTGCGTGAAAGTGGATTGGCCGAATGAGCACAAATGTGATTCATTAAAAAATGGCTGTCGGGATGATACGGTTCTCCATCGTGGTCGCGTAAATGAGAAAAAGCGTTGAAAACATCCATTTTATGGTTATCTGCCGATAGAACATAGGCCCGGTTGCGGCGCGTTTTACATCCGGAAAAAGTGCTGTAAAACCAATCGGAATAGCAGTCGGCGAAATGAAAATTCTGACCCTTTTTAAGCCAGCCTTTTTTGCGGGCATGGGGAATCAAATCCGGGTGTGATAAATCAAATTCTTCCCCGATAGTTAACCCGTTACTGATGGCGTAAAAATTACTTACTTTCAATGCCGCCCAGAGGTGACCGGCTGTCTCCAGCACCCAGGCTTCCTGTGGATCGGCAATGATAAAACTATTGTGGTAAATAAATTTTTTATCGGAGTAACCGCAAATACCTCCTTGTCCGAATTCAGCTAGAAGTTCGGTGATGATTTCCAATGCCCGGATTGCGGTGGGTGCACGTTCCAATGCCAGGCGGAGCAGGTCCATCCCCGTGAGCGTATCACCTTTTTCATAGGGCATTTTTGTAAATACGGCCTCATTCCCAATGGATACACCATGCGCATTGATGCCCATTTCGGCGCCCCACATCCAGAAGGGCCGGCTGATTAAAACGCCGTTGGTATCTTCAACTTGGGGAATGGTGAGATAGGTGCATTTTACCTTTTCGTTCCGGGGGTAATTTTTCTCGGGATGGTATTCTAACGATTGTGCTTCATTCGGGTCTCTGTCGCTGTTTTTCCCGAAAATGACAGAACCGTCTACTGTGCTGTGGTGCAGGGCGACGAAGGTATCGCACATAGTCTATCGCTTTATTTTTCCCGGAAGAATGTATTCGTATTTGCGGCGGAAAAGTTTGGTTTGCAGCCAGCGGTCAAGCTGCCGGAAGGAAAGGAAAAGGGTCCAGATCAGCCTATCTTCTTTATAGTATTTTTCCACTTCTTTTTCTTCAATTGGTTTATTTTCTTCACCCAGTTGTTCATTAATCATATTAAGCACAGAGGGGATCAAGTCCTGCCGTTGTTCCTTGTACAGGTTTCCTGCCAAATCCAATAATACAGATCGCAGGTCATAATACCTGTCCATGACATCTTGCAGGAATAACCAGCGGATCACCCAGCGCAGGAATGAGGGAGCCGATTTCAGAAACAATTCAGGGTCCAACTGCTCCTTGCCATCCAGGCGAAATAAAGGCGTGCTGGTATCAATATAGATAAACCGGTCCTCATTTCGGACCCAATTGGAAAGTTGACCGTCCAATGCCAGTTCCAGGCCGGGATTATTTTGACGGTTGTAATCCCAGACCTTCCGTATCTCCAGGATGATGGAACGGACGATTTCTTCCACGCTGTGGTCTGATTCGGTATGGATCAATTTATGGGCAAATTCTTCAACGGGCAATCTGTCCTGGATAATGTAGAGCGTTACCGGTTTTCCCGGGCATTCAACAACCCGGGTATGGCTCCCCGCAAGGGTGAGCCCTGCATCTTCCAGATAGCGGCAGTAGTTTAGGTGATTTTGGTTATAAGTATCCGCTTCCGATAAATGGGAAAATAATGGCATGCGCTTACAGGCTAAATCTTCCAGGCCGCTGATTTGAAATACAGTTGATATTTCACCATAACCCAATACCTTTGCCTGTATTTTCGACGCATCCAAATCATTGGGATTCAATCCCTGTTCAAATTGTTCAATAGTTTTTTGTGTGTCAGTCAAAATTATTTTTCGAATAATTTATCACTGCCTGGTTAGCAATCGGTTGATCATTTCTGTTGAGATTTATCAAAGAAATATTGAATTAAGGATAAGACGATTTATTCACGGGATAACGGGTCATTAGCATAGGGTCATCCTCATCGCTTAACAAATGATAGAGTTCAGTGTCCTTCAATAAATCACTCAAATACCTCACTTCCCCATTAAGCAAACATTTTTCGTGCGCAAAGCGAATACCATGGCTATAATCTGCATACCAGTTAGCATGACCTGAATATAAGGGCTGAATTGGTTGCCCGTTGCTCTGGTGCCAGCCATAAATAACAACATTATTTTGGTGATCTAAAATTCGATTAGATAACACAACATCCTTTTTTTGACCTGCAACCAAGGATCCTAACGGAAATTGTTCAATCTTATTGATTCGTTGTGACCATATTATTTCATTATGGTGGGCAAAAACGGGGATAGTTACCATTTTAGGACTCGGCGGAATGGGTATTGGTTCTATAGTCATATCAGCATGTTGCCAAATATCATCCACCATTTTTCGGGTAACGATGCTTAATCCCAGGGAATCCGCAATGTCTTGAGCAACAATTGGCGTCATGGGGATAAGGAAATAATCTTCATCGCTCCCTAATGCCATATACTCGGGCATTACATAATAGCGTAAGTTCCATGTAAATCCATTTGATTCTATTTCTAAAGATATTGGTTTTAGTTGGCGTAGAAATGATGGAACATTTCCGGATATAACTTCCGAATAAATTATTTCTTCCCGTTCACGCAAATTTAATGGCGCTAAAAGTTGAATTAATTCAGATCCATTTCGCGCGTCGGCATTTCGTTCAGGCAACCTTAAGGTTGAATCAATCAATCCTTCATCATGTTTGGTGTCATCTTGATTGACATTTTTTTCACAGCACCCGAAAATGCCAATCAAAAAAACGACGGGGAGTATTACACTAATTTTATTACCAATATTTTTAGCACGAATCTTTTTATTCAGTTCAATGATTTTTTGAGTGTTAGACAAAATTAGTTTCCCAGAATTTTATCAATGAATTTTTTACCCTTCGCCAGGGGCTGCAACCGTTTTGCAGCAGTCATGGCAGCATTCAATTGCCGGCTTACATAGGCTAAATCTTCAATGTCCATGACAAGTGGGGGCAGGCATTGACTTACCGATTGATCATTGTTGGCATAGATTAACAGGAGATCATGGTCATAGGCGGTTTTGGTGAGAATTGGACCCGATACTTCATCTTTCAGTTTTATTCCCATCATGAGTCCCAATTGTCGGGTTTCAACAAAAAAGCGATGATGTTTTTTTTGCAAAGAAGCAAGTTCATCGATGAAGGCTGATGCCAATTCATTCACGTGATTTAAAAAATCCGATGAAGAAGAGATTTCCAACACTTTTTTGGCTACGCGGCAGCCGATCTCTGCACCGCCGTAAGTAGAAATATGAATGAAGGGGTCCGGATGAAATACCGTTTCCAGGGGCTCCCGAATGACCGTAGCCGTAATGGGATACAGCCCGCCGGACATGCCTTTGCCCAAGACTACAATGTCCGGAATAATATGAAAATGTTCAAATCCCCAGAGCTTTCCCGTGCGCCCGAAACCGGTTTGCACTTCATCTAAAATGAGCAGAGCATCTGTTTCACTGCATAAATCCCGTACGCCCTGCATATAGTCTTTGTCCGGAATAACAATCCCGAGAGTTGCGGGAATTGTTTCCAAAATAACAGCGGCCGTATCTTTTGTGACCATGTTTCTCAATTCATCCAAATCGCCAAAGGTTACTTGTTTAAATCCCTGTAGATTGGCGCCAAATGGTTTGCGATATTCTTCATCGCCGGCAGCCAGGGCCAGGCCGGTGTGACCATGGTAACCGCCTTTGGCTGAAATTATTTCACTTTTCCCCGTAAACCCCCGGGCAACTTTGATAGCAGCATCCACCGCTTCACCACCACTGACGCCGAAGATAGTGTAATTCAAATCGCCGGGCATGAGGTCGGCAATCATCTTGGCCAGGGCGGCTCGCTCTCTGCTCATAAGATGGTGGTTACCCATGTCCAATTCATCCATGGCTGATTTAACCGCATTTATTATTTCAGGATTGCGGTGCCCAAGGTTAAACACGCCGCCGTTGCAATGAAGATTAAATAACTTTTTTTCTCCATCCATATCCATTAAATAGGATGCTTCACGGCTGCCCATGAGGAAATCCATGCCGTATTTTTCAAAGAATGCCGTCTTTCCACTGGAAACATGCCGGCGGAAATTTTCAATCTGCTTTTGTTTTTTTGCTGATTTATTCATGATTTCATTACATTTATCCCCCGTTTTTCCAATTCATTAATGAATGGCTCAAAGGGTAAATGATGAATGGGTGAAAGGAGTCCTTTTTCTACTATGTCCCCCTTCAGTATCATTTGGGCGGCGATGCTCGCCGGGAAGCCCACGGTTCTATTCATTGCCGTAAACCCAGTTCCCAGGTCCCCGTAATCTATAACATGATAGAGTTGCCGTTCCTGTTTACTGTTTCGAATACCTTTTACGTCTACCCGCAGGATACATACATCCCGCTCATTCGCACCCAACTTTAATTGGGGCTCTAACAGTTTGCATAAAACATCCTGGGCCGACATTTTTTCCGGTAGCCAATCCAAGGGTTCTTTGGAGAGCATGCCCAGCTCTATCCATGAGTGCATAATGGGCGCGAAGCCGGGCCAGCGCAGGGTATAACGGCCGGTAGATTTTACTGTGTTTTCAATCCCGAATTTTTTTGCAAACACAAGGGCATCCCGGTTATAAATGGCGTCCAGTTCGCCCAACCCGGGGATGCTAACCTGTTGAATCCTTTTATCTGTGTAAATATCCACTGCTGAAATTTCAATAATTTCACCATCTTTCATCATCCGCGCCGGCTGATTGGATGAGTCCAGCACGCCGGCAAAGGTCCAGGTTATTTTATATTTAAGGGGATTGTCTATGGCTGCAGGTTCCGGGAGCCCGCCACCATAACTGTGTAATTCATGGATTTCATCAAACTGCCGCACTGCCTCTCCAGCCAATACCAGATCAATTCCGGGATCAAATCCAATTTCAGGCATGATGGTGATTCCTTTGGCAACGGCTTTTTCATGGAGATCATCCAACCCTTTTCCATAATTGGCATTCACCAAATGGGTCCCATGCTCCACAGCTAACTTCGTAACGATTCGGGTCAGTTCCCGGGGCAGCATATCAATAATAATATCTGCATCACAATCCATTTTATCGGATAAATCAGTTCGATCGTTTGCATTTACAGTTCTAAAAGAATATTTATCCAGATGTGGAAATATATCCGGATCCAATATGGGCTCCACTATATCAGCGCCAATCACTTCTGTTATAATATCACTCTTGATCAAATCGTAAATCACGGCTTTGCCCTGCATGCCACAGCCCAAGACAAGTACCTTCATATGATAATACCTGTATTTTTATTCAAGTTAATCAAGGACATACCGGGGATAGGTTGATTTTGCTGCATCTGCTTTTTTAAGATCAATACCCAGGGTCAGGAAGGGCTCACTGGCAGACGTAACACCTAATACATTCCCAACTTCAGGTTCAATGATCCAGCCCTTACCGCAAAACTGTCCGCCTTCCGGCGATGGTCCGCCCCAATTGGATGACAGACAAAAGGCGCCGGAAATCACCGCATCGGTCCTGCCGCAAGCAATCCATTTATCGCTGGTACCCACCGGTGTTGACCTGGGGATTAATAAAATTTGCACCCCATCTTTACCGTACTCTCGGGCTTTTTGTGGGAACCACATATCAGTACAAATCATAAATCCTAATTTCCCTTTTGCAGTATTCACTGATTTAAATGTGCCATCGCCCCGCTCGTACCAAGTGGCTTCCCAAAATCCGTCATCATCGGGTAAATAATATTTAGTATGCACATCCTTGATGCCCGAATCCTTTTCCCAGATAAAACCGATATTATGGTTTTTACTATTCACAATTTCCGGACGGGATGCTGCCACTAAATCCGCTCCCAATTCACCAATTCTCTCTATCCATCTTTTATGGGCGGTAACAGCTTCAATCCATTTTTTCTGATCAAAATTCCGTGTGTGAGCGAGCCAGTCGTGGAAAGGCATTTCCGGAAGCAGCACAAGTTCGCTGCCGTGTTTATGAACATGTTTGACTAAATTTTGCCAAGCATCTTCAAACGTTGAGCGATCGCCGGGCAATTCACATACGGTTACTTTCATCCTATAAAGCCCAATCCAAGATAAAACCCCATAGCAATTCCCCCGGAAATTAAGGTATAGGGCAATTGTGTTTTTACATGATCGATATGGTCACAGGCGCTTCCCAGAGATGAAAGGACGGTTGTGTCCGATAATGGTGAACAATGATCCCCAAACACACCGCCGCCGGCAATGGCGGCAAAAGTGCCCAGTACAAGTGTATTGATTTCACCACCGGAAAATTGAAAGGCCAGGGGCATAGCGATGGGAATAATGATAGCGTACGTCCCCCAGGATGTACCGGTGGCAAAACTGATGAAACCAGCCAAAAGAAATGTGATCATGGGCAAAAAATTGGGCAGAAGCCAAGCCTCTGTTAAGGATACGACATACTCAGCCGTTCTCATTTCCCGACTGATTGTATTGATACAAAATGCCAATGCTAAAATGGTGACGGCCGGCATAACACCCTTCATCCCCGCCATGACTGTTTTCATCACGCCCTGCAAATTATCAATTCTTTGAAAGATGATCACAATGGCCAAAAGTGAACAGACGGTGAGGTAACTCTGTAGAATAGCAATTTTTCCATAAAGAATAAAACTGGTGAGATTAATCCCCACAATCAGGATAACAGGAATAAAAAAGTTTACAAAAATATTGGCCTTCCCAGTGGATGAAACTTCCAATCCGGTCAATTCTTTCCCCATCATGGGGACAGCCCCATCCCGCAAAACTTTCCCTTCATTTTTTGCCCGCTTTTCAGCTCTTCCCATAGGGCCAAAATCGGGGATGAAATTCATGGCTAAAAGCCCAACCAATCCGATGGTCAGAAATGAATAAAAATTATAGGGAATGCTCTGGATGTAGAGATCCATCGCCCCCGTTTTGTCTGTCACGGACCCAATACCCACCGTCATTCCGCCCATGTAAACTGCCCAGCCGGTGAAGGGGATCAAGACAATCATCGGCGCCGAAGTTGAATCGCAGATATAGGCCAACTTTTCCCGGGATATTTTATATTTGTCTGTAAGAGTACGCATCACAGGACCTACAAACAGGGGACTAAAATAATCACTGAAAAATATGGTGATGCCCAAGCCCCAGCCCAATCCGCCAACTTGTTTCCGTGTATGCACCCAATTGCCCACACTTTCTGTAAACAATTTCACGGCACCGGTGCGTTGAAAAAAAGCCACCAGGATACCGATGCAGAATTCCAATAGACAGACCCAGATAAAATCCTTTGAAGACAGGGCCCGGATGAGAAAATCCGGGAATCCGGCTAGGCCCTCTCCCAAAAGCAAAACACCTACGAAGCAAGCGGTCAGCAGACTGACAACCGCATCCCGGGTGGCAAAAGCCAGAACCACCGCCAGTAAGGGGGGGATAACGGATATCCAGGTTAATTCCATTCAGTGGTTTTTATTATAATCGTGAGTGAAAACTTTTTAGGGCAATGCATTGAGTTCATGGGAATGAACCAGTTGGGCTTCATTATTGGCATGGGGGAATTTCAGGCGGGCGATCTGGGTGATACTCCGGGCCTGTTCATCCGGTTTATACTTTAAATATTTTTCACTGTGATACTTGGCTTGCCTAATATCCCCCAACTTACGGTTGATCAGCATCAGGTTGTAATGGGCGTCTGAATCTTCGGGATCGATGCGCAGCACATCATTATATATCAATTTAGCTTCAGCCCAGTTTTCGGCAAAATATTGGGTCTGGCCAAAATGTTTCAGCATCACACGGTCATTGGGATTCGTTAATCTTACCGCTTGAAACAGGGCAATGGATCGTTCATAGTCCCCACTCATTTTGGCAATGAGGGCTTGGAAATATTTCGCTTTGGAGAACCCCGGTTTCAAGGCTAAGGCCTTTTCCAAATATGATTCGGCCGCCTCAAATTTCCCTTCTTTAATCAGGACCCTGGCTACATTCACAAAGCCATCAGCATATTCGGGTAATAGACGGGTTACCTCTTCAAAGGCCATCCTGGATGCTTCCAGATTTTTTTGCCGCAGCATCCCGATACCATAGTCGTTATACCGCATGCCGGCATTTTCAGCTAATTCCGTTTCATGGGAATTGGTTAAAGAAATATGATCTTCAGCCATGGTGATAATGGGCAGATCAATCGGATCATCTAAAGAATGAACAGTAATACTACGGTTGAATTTGCGGTAATTCAGATTGGCTGTCATGGTTATTTCCCCGGCAAAATTATCAGGCACTTTCCAGGTATAATGGACGATATCTGCCGATCCCGGTGGAATCGAATTATTATACAGGGTCGTTCTCCATTCGTGAGGATTTCTTTTTAAAATAAATTCTCCGTGACCGTCTAACAATACGCCCCTGAAAAAATGAGCCGATGGATCCACATGCTGATCAGCCGTCAGGGTGCCACTACTCAATAAGAGATTGTTATCCTCATCTACGCCGGTTACTTCCAACCAGGGTTCATTGGAATCAGCCGTCCCGCCAGGGAACACATGGCCTATTTTTTTAGTACGCACTACAACCTGAAAACGGATTTCCTGCCCCGGTTTTACCGCCAATTTATCTCCCAGCGGTGCAATTAATTTTCCATTCACCACGGCGCCAAATATATCAACACCGATACGCCCATCCTGAAGAAACGCGGACGTTCTGTCCAACCATTGTTCATTGGCGGATTTGGGTAAAACGGGCAGGGCTGTATTGGCTGCCGGGAAAAAGTGCCCAAATACCTTATTAAAATCATTGCCCTTGTCCTTCGATATTTCCCGCACCATATGGCAGCTCTGGCATTGCAGCGGCTTGGGTGGATTGTAAAATGAGGCCACGGCATTATAGCTGACACCGCTGGCCTGCCAAGCGTCATACTCATCCTGCCCGCGAAGCCATTTATATTGATTGATTTCTACATCCAGGCTCACCTTGTGGCAGGTGGCGCAAAAATCCTCCGCTTTATGGATGGGCCTGAGCATGCCCTCTCGATGCGCGTCGGGCTTGGCACGGATTAACATACGATTGACCACACCTAACAATCCGTCCTGATGGGAAAAGGGGTACTCCACCGGCCGGTCCAGTATATAATTGGCATTCCCAGTGATGTCGGGAATATCGACAATCCCGTGGCAGGTTTCACAAGTAATGCCGGCCTGGGCTTCAGGCAGGTCAGCATTTGGGGCGCCCACCATCAAACCGGAATACAACATCACTGGATCGTGGCAACTTCCGCACCAGCGGACGGTCGTGGAATCACTCGTGGAAAGCAGGTATTCTACTGCGGCTGCATAAAAAGGATTTGTAAAAGATGAATTTCGATGAGCTGACTGGGACCACTGCTCATAAATATCCGGATGGCAACCGGATGCGCCGCAGCGTTGGGACCGATTAATCGTTTCAGCCGCTAAATAAGACCCCGATTTTGTGTTACCGGGGGATGGAAAAAAGTCTGCTTTAAGCGGTTTCCCAATTTCAGCGCTCCATTCCAATTGTCCGGCGACAGCCAGCAAAATCAATGAACCAGCCGTCATAATAACGACCTGTTTTAACTGGTTACCCATGCTTCCTTCTGTGGTGTAGTAAACCAGCAATCCGATGAAAGCGAAAGCAAAGAGGATGTGCAGTGCCAGCACAGCCTGGCCCCAACCCACTGTGCCGCTGACCATCAGCAGAATCCCCGTGAGCAGTACCGCGGAAAAGACATTGCCCAGATGGCGCGGAATCTTTCTCTCGCCCTGAGGGCGGGTAAAATAAATCATCGGGACAAGGAGCCCCGCGATTATATGGATCAAAACAATAATGGGGGCAAAAACAGCATCGGCCCTAAAGAATTGCAGGTAAATAGCGGTGGCCGCCTGGAGAGCAATCAATGCCCGGATCATTGGCCGTTTTCTCTCATTTTCTTCAGAACTCTTTCCAACGGGATTTGGGCCTGTTCATCTCCGAAATAGAACACTTGTTGCAGAAGTTCCACTGCTTTTTTATACTGGCCCCTGGTTTCATATAATTCCGCCAATTCAATCCTCAATTTTGTGTTGTTTGGTTTCATCATGATTTGATCCCGCAAATTGTCCCGTTGGGATTCAAAGTCTGATTGTGTTTTAAACTGTTTTAGGAATTCCTTTGATTTGTCCCGGTGGCCCAATTTGATATGGGTTCGACCTAAATTATAAAGTGTTTCTGAATTATTCGGGTTTATTGCATAAGATAATTCCAAGCTCTTTAAAGCAGCATGCCATTTTTCCTGACGCATTTGCGATTGTCCCAAATGATACCATAAATCGGCATCGGTGGAATCTAAGACAACCCCCTCAGCCAAGTGTACTTCTGCTTTTTCCGGATTGCTGCTTGCTAAGTAAACCATCCCCATAAAATGATAAACACTCCCCGATTTGTCATTCCATATCAAAGCGTTTTTCAGCTCTCTTTGGGCTTCATCCAGACGGCTTAGGTAATACAGGGCGACCCCTTTTTTATAATACCCCTCCCAAGACTGGGGATCGTAAAGTACAGCCTGGCTGTAATCCGCGAGGGCTTCATCCAATCTTTGTACAGATTTATGCTGGTCTCCCCTTTCAATGTATATCCGGCTATGCTGCGGATTCCTTTCCAAAAACGAATCCAGGATACTGATGGCGCGGCTGCTCTGCCCTAATTGTTTGTAAACCTTGCTTAGGGTGATATAAAAAATCGCGCCATTGGGGTTTTGGTTGATGGCAATTTCGATATGTTCAATCGCTTTGGGATAATCATAAACAGCGAAATAGGCCTCTCCCAGGTTATGATGGACCTGAAAGAGGTCTGGTCTTTTTTCTAATACAAAATTAAAATGCGGAATCGCCTTGTTGGGTTGCCCCCCTCTTAATTGGGCCCGGCCAAGCCAATACCATCCATACAGATTATTGGGGTCTGCCACGGTTGCTTTTTTCAACCAGAATACGGCCTGCTCATAATCACCCATCCGGGATAAAACATCTCCCAGGTTTCGATACACCCGTGCATAGGATGGGTCTGTCGCGACCGCTTTTTTATATAAATTAATGGCATCTTCTAAGGAACCTTGATCTCTATACACGGAAGCGAGATTATTGTACGCTTTTGCAAACTGATGATTCTGCTCCAAGGCTTTCTCATAGGCTTTGGCAGCGTTGGTCAAATCTTTACCATTGTATAATAGATTTCCGATATATAACCACACCTCCGGTTGCTCCGGTTTGATACCCAAACTGTTTTTATAGGCCGTCATGGCCCCTTGGGGATCTCCACTGTGATCCAGTGCTTTGGCCATGCCGTTTAATGCTTCCACGTTACGGGGGTCCATTTCTAAAATATTTTGGAATATAGCATAGGCTTCATGGGGGCGACGGTCTTCTAAGGCCGCCCAACCTTCGGTCAGCTTAGCTGATTGTCCATAGAGGAAACATCCATAAACCTGAAGGGCGGTAATGATTAATGCTTTATAACGGATATATCACCACCTTCCCGAATTTGATAAAAGGAGTTCACTGTAAGGTTTTTGAAAGTGTCTTCCTTGCCAGCGGGCCACTGAACGATTAATGTTTCAATTTCTGTATCTTTGCCCAACCCAAAAAGGAGCCGTTTATCATTGGCCGCCAAATAACTGGCCGCCGGATTCACCCAAGCCATCTGGGTACCGCTTTCAGACTGTAATATCACTTTGGAGCCAACGGCATCCCGATTAGACATAATGCCTTCCAGAGAAAGATTAACCCAATTATGTTTAATTCTACTTTCATTCATGAGTAGGTTTGCCAATCCATTATTGTTGGAAATTACCACATCCCAGTCTCCGTCATTATCCAAATCCCCAAATGCGGCACCCCTTCCTACACTTTTACGATTTAGGTCACCAGCACGAAAAGTTTCTTTAAAGGTGCCATCCCTGCGATTCAAAAAAATTTGCTTCCGCTGGGCATGGGTGTAATCTCTGTTGAATTCGGCAATATTATCAATCACATGACCATTGGCAATGAATATATCCAGCCAGCCATCCAGGTCCAGATCAATAAATTTGGTCCCAAAACCCAATAGGTTTAGACTAGGTTGTCCAAGACCGGCGGAGAATGTTTTATCTGTAAATGACCCATTTTTATCATTTATGTATAATGTGTTGGACTCACCGCTGAAATTGGTGACGAATAAATCCAGCCATCCGTCATTATTCATATCCCCGAAATCCACACCCATACCCGCTTCTGCGCGGCCATTTTCATTAAATCCAACGCCGCTAAACAGGGCTTCTTCGGAGAATGAATTCTTTCCATTATTTATGTACAGCAGATTCATGACCTTATCATTGGCCACATAAAGATCCATGTCACCGTCATTATCATAATCTCCCGGGACAACCCCTAACCCTTTACCGCGATCGTTCCCAATTCCCGACTTATCCGTCCAATCGGTGAAAGTACCATCCCCGTTATTATGGAAGAATTTATCAGGAATGCCTTTAAATACATCCGGATCGCAGTAGGCCCGTCTGCCGCTCTGCTGATCGCCGCACCAAGGGTTTTTATCCACGGAATATTCAACATAATTTGTCACATAAAGATCCAGCCAGCCATCATTATCCCCATCAAAAAATGCGGCGCTGGAGCCCCACAATTTGTTTTTGATTCCTGCCGCCTGGGTGGCGTCAGAAAAAGTACCGTTACCCTGATTAAGATAGAATATGTCGGCACCAAAATTGGTGACATATAAATCGGTGTCACCATCATTATCCACATCACCGCAGGCACAACCAATACTATAAGACGGGTCACCGACTCCGGCTTTCTCGGTCACATCAATCCATTCCCCATCATTATTCTGAAATAGGCGATTTATCAATTGTTCAGATCCCTTCCATCCCGGAAGAGCCGCCCCTTGGGCAAAATAAATATCCAAGTCGCCATCGTTGTCATAATCCAGCAGGCAAACTCCGGAGCCCATGGTTTCCACATAGTATTTCATGCCATTGCCGCCATGGTCATGCTTAAAATTAAGCCCCTGGCTTTTGGCTGCGTCCCGGAATGTAACCCCCTGACTGAGTGCAGACGTTGTAATGAGTAGGCAGATGGGTATTATAAATCGAAACATCGCTTGGGAATGTACTAATAAAAAAGCCCCATCCCGATTATTCGGGGCAGGGCTTTTTTATTTCATACTGGTTGAAGCTCTATAGGCTATAGCTGAGTGAGAATTGGGTGACTGAGCCAAAGTCAGCTGTATTGGTAAAAGCCGCATCCACACCAAATCCAGCTACATTTATGCCGCCGCCAATTGAAAGCGGTGCCTGGGTATTGCCCAGTGAATAGCTTCCACGGATTTTTGCCATACCCATTACCGTAAATTCGCCATTGAAGGCAAATCTCTGGGCCGCGTCGGCAAATTTGGTCACATTCAAACCGGCCATTAAACCCATATTGTCATCACCATAAGCCCGGCCGATAATGCCAAATTGAAACGTCATGGGTAAGGAGATATCCGGTTCATGTTCTGTTTCGACAGGTGACACATCACCGCCAAAGTTTGATATAACCGCACCAAGCCTCATATTCTTATACCCAACATCAAACTGGGTACCAATATCAAATCCTATTCCGCTCAATTTCACACCATCAATTTCTTCAGAAATTGTTTTCGCTGTACCGCCTACGGAAAATTTATCCGACAGAAATTTGGCATAGCTTACCTGAAGCGCCATATCCGATGCCGTAAAACTTCCCTGGTTGGCTTCAAAGATGAACTCCGTATCTCCGGACCACCCGGAACGCATCATGTCACCATAGTTTACGCTCATTAATGCCGCTCCGACTACACCGCCGGCCAGCGGCATGGCAAATCCAACATTATTATAGCTGGTTTCAACGAGCCATTGGGTTTGGCCCGCTGTGAATCCGATGCCCGTTGCACTGGCGAGACCTGCCGGATTCCAGAACAGCGCTTCGGCGCCGGATGCCTGGGCTGCCAAACCACCCAAAGCTGTGCCACGTGCGCCATAGTTCAAATTCAGGAATTTGAAGCCCACCGAACCCGCTTTATCTGTATCACTTTCTTTCTGCGCCACTAGCAAAGAGCCGGGTAATACCATTGCAATTAGAAGAGCTGTCGCGATTTTTCTTATTTGTTTTGACTGTCTCATAATGCCCTCCTTTACCGTATCACGGCCAGTTTGCCGGTTTTACTGCCGACCTTCCAGAAATAAACACCGGTGGATACCTGGTTCCTGGTGCGGGACACCAGGTTCCAATCCCATGATCCATTAGCCGCAACCTTATCTGATTCGTAAACCAGATTACCTGTTACATCATAGATTTTAACCACGTCACCCATTTTAACGTTGTAAAAGCGCATGAAATAACCGGTGGGGCTATCGGCACCGTGATATTTACTCATGATGTTTAATTTCCATGGATTCGGAGAAACAAACACTTCTGTACTCTGTTTATTGTCCAAGTCAGTGTAAGTGAGCGTTTCCAACGCAACTACAGTGGCGGGGGGCGCTGTTGGAATTTTATTGCCGCTACCGTCCGGCGCATTCACCATAGGATAACACATGGTGTAATAACTTTCCAATGAAGGGACAGTACCATGGGTTGCGCTTGATCCACCCGCATCATAAGCGGCTACGTAATACCAGTACATTAATCCGATGGCTACCTTTTTATCGGTAAACATAAAGGAATCACCCATTTTCATGAATCCATCGACCGTTGCGAAATTTCCACCACTGTATGAAATATCGGCAATCATTTTGTAAGGTCCAGCTGCATGGCCCGGAAAATCTGTGCCATTGGCCAAGGCTGCCGGATCTTCTGCAGTAACACCTTCTGCCGTAAATATATCGGCAGTTTTTGATGCCGGCGCTGCCACTGCACGGTAAACACGGAAACCGGCAAAATCAGCGGATCCGATATCCGGATCAACCGCTGCTATTTGAGCGGCGGAAAAAGCCCAATCAATTTGAACTGCGCCAACCGGCGTTGTAGATACCTTGGTAACGGATGGGGCGGAAGGTGGTTTAGGCAGATTGTATTTCCAATCGTAAGCCTGTTTAGCCGCCGCTGCAGCGTTCCTGACATTATCCATCCCTGAACCGGCAATAACAGAGAACGAAAGTTTTATTGTATCACCAGCGGCCAGAGTAAAGGGGCCGTAAGCCTGGAGATAACGCATATCCTGCGGGGCAGGATTCACGCCTTTTTTATCTCCACCTGAAAATCCCAAACTGGCCATATTATGCCGGGCAGCAGCGGTTTGAGGATCCTCATCCCCTGTCCACCACATGTGGGTAACGTCCGTAGCCGTCAGGGCATCGTGGTTCTTTCCATTCAAATTCACAGCCACCTGGCCAATGCGAACATTCCGATAATCTCTCCCGTCATCGTCAATGCCGAAATCATTGGCAGCGGATGATTGTCGATCACCATCCAAAAAGTGGGTGGCCATGGACACATCATCGTAGTCCACGATATCATCCGTCCAGAATGGAAAATCCCAATCAGGGAATGGCACGTTCCAGGCGGCATCGTGATCTGCTTTTCCTCCCATCACCAACTCAGTAACATCTGCAGTTCCGGTATTGATTAATTCAACTTCTTCCAGGACAAAATCATTGAAATCAAAGTCGGTGGTTGGCGCACCTACTTTAAAGTAATGGTTTTTTGTTCCGGGGAAACTCCAAGACCGGCGTGTTGCTTTAACGGTTACACTCATTGTTGGGATTGTCCATGTGGTTGTACTGACCCAGGGCTCCTTGTTATAATCGCTGTCCGTTCCGGCCCAGCCCTGGCTGGTTGTTCCCGCTTCTGTACCACGGGTTAAAACGTATTCGCCCGTCGTCCCTTCAACAAACGCACCGCCTACTTTTCCGACGATCCAATAACCAGCGCGGCAATTGTAGTTCAGGAATCCTTTACCTCCTTCGGTGGTAAAGCAGCCGGGATAGACCCAACCGGGTATAATCGCTGAACAGGTTTGGTCACCGGTATTCCCGTAGGAATCCCAACCCATCCACAGGTTATTGTTTGTATGGTATACATAGGTTTGGGCCAAGGCGGGGGAAAACTCTCTGTAGAGCAATCCCTGCCTGAGCCTCAATACATCCAGTTTGTCTTTTGCTCCCAATTCAGCTACTAAGCCAAGCAGTAAAATGCCTGCCATAGCCACCCGGGAGATTCTAATCATCGCATGTTTCATCATTGTTTCTCCTTTCGCTTGACTTAATAACTAATTGAAAATCCGAAATGGAATGTCATGGGAACACCATAGGCCAAGAGGTTGTTCCTCGGTCCGCCAGCCACATCTTTATAGGTAGATGCATCATCAAAATAGGAGGCTGGGTCAGCAATCGCCACAACATTCCGCCTGTTGAGCACATTCTCGATCAGGAAGAAAACAGTCGGCCTCACCGCGCCTAAGTTTAAGGTCGCATCCAAACGGGCGTTCACATCCACAGTCATGGGTGCCCGTTCCTTCAGGGCTGCACCGGCAGCACCGGCCCTTGCAGAGAGGGGCAATCCGCTCTGGGCATTAAAGGTGAAGTTTCCTCCAACCCGTTCAAACATGCCACCAAGGGATGTATGATAATCAACGTATCCGTTAATCACATGGGGGCGATGCCAGTCCAGAGTGGTCATGGTCATGATGCCCTTCCGTGCTGCATCAGATTGGCTCACAGTTCCAGAGCCCTGATTCATCTTATCCGAAGCTGTACCCTTGGCGATGGAATATGTGTAGGAGGCCCGCCCCGTAAGTCCGGAAGCCCCGGTCTTGGAGACGCTTAATTCCACACCCTTCACATTCCCAAAGTGATCACTGGTTTTGTAGATAAAGTGAGTGGCCTGGTAAGGATCGGTTGCTGACCATCCACCGGGATTGTCATACCCCTTACCCTCATCTACATAGGGGAGGTTTGTGACTTCCTGTGACGCCACCAAGTTAGAGATGTCTTTGTAATACCCGGCCACATCAAGCTTCATGCCTGAAGCCAAACTGTACTGAAGACCCATCTCATAGATATTGGTTTCCATGGGATCCAGGTTAGGATTCCCTATGTAAACAAAATATCCCGATTCTGTACCCCCATCCATTTGAACCAGATAGTTCTCCAGAAGGTCATAAAATGTGGGCCGCTGAAAGAATGTGCCATAGGCATAACGAAAGGCCATATTGTCACCCACAGGAAATGAAACACCCAATCTTGGACTGATCTTCGTTTTCATTTTTGTAGCACTTCGCTGTGTGGGGTCAAATGGATTGATGGATGTATCTTCCCAGAGTTTTTTACCATCCTTTTCGTCCCATACGCCTTTGTCGGCGCCGGCATTAAACCCGTCAAAACGGAACCCAACATTGACAATCATGTCGTTAAACTCCATTTGATCCTGGACATAAGCCGCAAGTTCAGAAGGTGTTACATCCTGGATATTCTGGGTTTGAAGCCGCGGGGTTGATTCGGAATAACCTACCGTTCTTCCAAACCATGTATCATGGCCCAAACGGTCAATCTTGTAGGAGCGATATTCAACACCGGCTTTAATCAAATGGCGGGCATTCATCTGGCTCGTCCCGTACAGCCCAAACGAAGTATGGGATTGGTCTGCCTTGAAATAATGGCCATATACGTTTGACAGGCCAAACCAGGCATTGCTGTGTTTTGTATCATTCAAAACTTTGGTATGGTTCGGTCCATCAGCACCGCTGTAGGCGCCCCCATCAGGGGTAACAGTGGTAACCTTGGTGAAATCTACAAATTTACCGCCTGTTGTCTTGGCGCCATCTGTTTGCGTCTTAGAAAGGTTATCCACCCTGAAAGTAATATTGGTATTGGGAGATACCACATAGTTCGCAGTCAGCCCGAACTGGGTGGTGGATTCTTCTGTCCTGGGGTATTGCCCAAGAGCGTATTTCCAGTCCCACACCATTTGTTCACCGGCAGAACCGGAAACTTTCATTCCATCATAGGATGGATCATAAAAGGAGTTGCTTGTATGGTTCATGAATTCCAAACCCAATTTCAGGTTGCTCATGGCCTGATAATTGAATTTCCCCTGGATGCTGGTATAATCCTCAGCAATACCCGGAAGCCGTCCCGGGTCATCATACATCCGGGCGGTTAGTTGGATTCCCATATTTCCCCGGCCGATTCCGGCACTGATATCCGTGATGGTTTTATTCCCGCCAAAACTGGCATCCTTGGTATAATCTGTATTTTCTACAGCAGTAACAGGGGTTTCACCCGCTTCATTCATGAATACATTGTTCTTCACTTCATCATAAACGTCCCAGCCCTTAAAGTCTGTGCCTTCCCCTTTAAAATAGGGCTGGCCCAAAGACATTCTGTAGGAAACGCTGGCGTGGACACCTTCGTCAGCATCCTTCATCACTTGGTTGAAAAGACCTGACATGGCTTGCCCATATTCAGCATTGAACGTACCGGTGATGACCTGAAGTTCTTTGATCATTGCAGGATTCACAGGGATGGCATTCCCGCCCATGATGGGGTTTAAAACGGAAGCGCCGTCTACGAGAAACATTTCTTCTCCGGAGCGGCCACCGCGAAGGTGAATTTCGCCACCTTGTTCCGTCACACCGGGAAGTGTTTTAACAACATCATTTACGGTGGTGACTGCCAAATCGGTTGTGAGGCTTCCATCTACAATTTGCTTGGATGAGGTTAAGGTGTTCTCAATCGTCGGTTGTTCAGCCGTAACCTGCACTCCTGTCATTTGGAGTGCTTCGGTTTGCAGTACCGCATTAAGTGGTGTTGTAACATCCACATTTACTGCAACACCGGACACTGAATGTTTGGCATAACCGATCATTGAGAAATCCAGATTGTACGTGCCGGGATCGAGGTTGATGATGAAATATTCGCCGTTTTCATCGGTTGAAGCACCCAAGGACGTACCGACTACAATGACGTTACAACCAATGAGTGGTTGCCCGTCTGCGTCTGTAACACGTCCTGCAATTTTACCGGTAAGACCGGCAAACAGGTTCCCGACGAGAGCGAACACTATTAGGAAAGGTTTGACGTAGCGCATTCTGTGCCCTCCTTATTTAAGGTTAACTCCCTGATGGGTGATGCTCTCCCCCCCAACAGGCGAGCGATGCTATCTTATCACATTGTAACAGTGTTAAAGGTTAGAGAAATTGCCAATACATTGACCCAATGTCAATCTAATTATTGTTGTACAAAATACAGGAAATTTTACCTTCTAAAATAAAATTCTTTCATTTTCCTTATCCCATTTGTCTCAAATTATAAAGGTCATTTTTGGTTAATAAATTAGGGGAAAAAGCGTCGGCCAGAACTAAATTCAGAGCCTATTTTTAACCCATTCATTTAAAACATTCGTTCGCTAGAAAAAATTTTCCATGACTAAGGACATTACCCAAGACTTCTCCAGAAGACATATCGGCCCAAGCGTCGAAGATCAAACCCAAATGCTGGCCCAATTGGGCTTTCACTCCATTGATCAACTCATTGAAAAAACACTGCCCGAATCGATCCGGACGAATTCCACCCTTAATATGGGATCAGGGCTGAATGAGTTTGCCCTACTGAAAACGATAAAAGGGATCGCCTCAAAAAACAAAGTGGCTCGTTCCTACATCGGCATGGGGTATTACGGCACAATCACACCGCCCGTCATCCAGCGCAATATATTAGAAAATTCCGGTTGGTATACCGCTTATACGCCCTACCAAGCAGAAATTTCACAGGGCCGTTTAGAAGCGTTGCTGAATTTCCAAACGATGGTTACCGACATGACCGGCTTGGATATTGCCAATGCCTCCTTGCTGGATGAAGCCACCGCGGCGGCGGAAGCTGTGGTTATGCTTTACCGGTCCAGCCGGAAAAGAACGCGCTTTTTAGTGGCGGATGATTGCCATCCCCAAACCATTGATGTGTTAAAAACACGAGCAAATCCAATCGGGATTGAACTGACGATCCAATCCACTGACGATTTCGAATTCAGCGACAAAGTCTTTGGTGCCTTGATTCAATACCCCGCCACCGATGGTAAAATCTCCGATTATTCGGATCTTTGCCAGAAAGCGCATGACAAAGGGGCCCTTGTGGCAGTTGCAACTGATTTACTGAGTTTGGCGCTCCTGCCTTCACCCCGTGAAATCGGAGCTGACGTAGCTATTGGCAGTTCTCAACGGTTTGGCGTTCCCATGGGATTTGGTGGTCCACACGCCGCCTTCATTACGGCGAAGGAGGAATTCAAACGTAAAATGCCCGGACGGATTATTGGCGTATCGGTGGACAGTCATGGAAATCGGGCCCTGCGCATGGCACTCCAGACCCGTGAACAACATATACGCCGGGACCGTGCTACTTCCAATATTTGTACGGCCCAAGTGCTATTGGCTGTTATGGCAGGCATGTATGCGGTTTACCATGGATCAGAAGGCATCCGGGCCATTGCCAATCGGGTCCATCGTAAAACAAAAGATCTGGCCTCAGCCCTTTCGGCCGGTGGTTATACCATCGTTCATGATCAATTTTTTGATACAATCCGAATTCGCTTAAATAATATTTCAGTTGATGATCTCCGAATCCAGGCGGAATCGCACAATCTGAATTTCCGCTATTTCGAAAATGGTGATGTGGGGATTTCCTTAGACGAAACTGTTTCTCCCGGTGATTTACGTGATATTCTTTCTGTTTTCGGCGCCGAAGCAGCAGATCGTTCTAATGGGTTTGACTTAAACATCGACCGTTCAAGCGAATTCCTTACTCATGAGGTATTCAAGGCCTATCATACCGAAACGGAAATGATGCGCTATCTTCACCGTTTGGAGACTAAGGATTTAACCTTGAATACCAGTATGATTTCATTAGGATCCTGCACCATGAAGCTCAATGCGGCGGCTGAAATGATGCCCATCACTTGGCCGGAGTTTGCCTATCTACACCCCTTCGCACCGGCAGAGCAGGCCAAAGGGTATGAAGAATTGGGTGCAACACTGTCCAACTGGCTGATGGATATTACTGGTTTGCAAGGATGTTCCCTGCAACCCAATTCCGGCGCCCAAGGGGAATTTGCCGGACTGCTGGTCATCCGCGCTTATCATTTGGACCGGGGTGATCGTCAGCGCAACGTTTGCCTGATACCGGCTTCGGCCCACGGCACCAATCCTGCCAGCGCTGTGATGTGCGGAATGGATGTGGTGGTTGTTAAATGTGATGAAAATGGAAATATCGATGTTGAAGATTTAAAAACCAAAGCGGAACAGCATAGCGATACTCTGGCGGCTATTATGGTGACTTACCCCTCCACCCACGGTGTATTTGAAGAAGCTATCCGTGAAATTTGTGATATTGTCCACCAGCATGGTGGACAAGTTTATCTGGACGGGGCTAACCTGAATGCCATGGTGGGCCTGGCACGATTGGGCGAATTCGGCGCCGATGTCTGCCATATCAACCTCCATAAATCCTTTGCTATTCCCCATGGCGGCGGCGGTCCCGGGATGGGTCCCATTTGTGTGGCTGAACATTTAGTTCCCTTTCTTCCGGGGCATTCCATGCTTGAAAATGATGAAAAGGCCATCCATGCTGTTTCTGCGGCGCCCATGGGCAGCGCGGGGGTCTTGCCTATTTCCTGGGCCTACATTGCCATGCTCGGCGATGAGGGACTTACCGCCTCAACCCAAACAGCGATCCTGAACGCCAATTATATGGCGCATCGGTTAGCGGACCATTATGCTGTTCTTTATCGCGGAAAAAATGGGTATGTGGCCCATGAATTCATCATGGATCTGCGTCCCCTCAAGAAAGAAGCGGGAATTACGGATGAAGATGTAGCCAAACGCCTGATTGACTATGGATTCCATGCGCCCACCATGTCCTTCCCGGTCCCCGGCACGTTGATGGTTGAACCGACCGAAAGCGAATCCAAAGCGGAACTGGACCGCTTCTGCGATGCCATGATTTCAATCAAAAATGAAATTATGGACGTGGCCAAAGGAAAATCCGATACGAAGGATAACCCATTAATAAATGCACCTCATACAGCATTTCATGTTACCGGAAACGATTGGAATCATCCCTATTCGCGGGAACAAGCCGCCTTTCCTGTAACATGGCTCAAGGAACATAAATATTGGCCATCCGTTGGACGGGTTGATAATGCCTATGGAGATCGGAACCTGATCTGCACATGCCCACCCATTGAGGAATATGAAAATAGTTAAACCAGCGCTTTTATTCTGTCTCTTAGTATTCCCCCTTTCAGCCCAATCCACTTATTTCCTGGACTTCATTTGGGATGAGGAAGGGATTGCCCTTCAGAATTCTGAGAAGGTTAAGGTAAAGGTAAAAGAGCACCGGCGTTCATATTTATCAGAACAAACCATTTACTTTGAGTTCACTAAAAATGGACAACAGGTATACTGGTCGTCCCTGCCCCATCCACGGCGTGTCCATGTAGAACATGCGGATGAAAACGGGAATCTCCACCGCCAGGAATCGAATTTAAAATCCGCTGAATTTACCATCCGAATCCCTGCGGAGTTTCAAGCGGATAAAATCAGTTTTTTCACGGTAAGCCCGAATACCCGTGGAAGGATCCAAAAAGACGCACCCCTTTTGGGCCAGGCCGCTCTAACACTCATTGAAGAAATTTCCTTTTCTCTGAGGCCTGAATAATCATGCGATTTTTCGCTATCACCCTGATATTGGCTGGGATGGCAGTGGCACAAAGTTTTCCTGTTCACACTTTTCAAGAATTGGGCCCCCGTGATAACCAGATTAATGTGGTCTTTCTGGCGGAGGGATATCGAAAATCAGAGAAGGAGAAATTTCATTCGGATGTAGCCGCTGCCACCAATGCCCTATTTAATATTTCTCCGTATAAAGAATACAAATCATACTTCAATGTGTATGGTGTAGAAGTCGAGTCTAAGCAATCAGGTACGGATCACCCCAAAACGGCCAGTGATTGCCCATCCGGTTCGGAGGTGTTTGAAGCTGACACCTATTTTAACAGTACTTTTGATGCGGGGAATATTCACCGTCTCCTGGTGATCCAGAGTTCGGGCAAAGCCCGCAGTGTTTTGCGCAATACGGTTCCCCAATGGGACATCGGTTTTGTCATTGTAAACCATTCCATGTACGGCGGCTCCGGGGGAACGTGGGCCGTATTTTCAACCCATTCTTCGGCGCCACAGATTGCCATCCACGAAGCGGGGCATTCATTCGCAGGACTGGCTGATGAGTATGATTATGGCAGCGGAGGACATGAGGCGCCCAATGCCACGGCCGAAACAAACCGGGAAGATATCAAGTGGAATAATTGGATCAAGGACAGCACACCGATTCCCACACCTGAAACAAGTGATTATGCCAACGTCGTCGGTTTGTTTGAGGGGGCGGTGTACGAAGCCTATGATTGGTACCGCCCAAAACTGAATTGCATGATGAAATCACTGGGGTATCCTTTTTGTGAAGTATGCAAGGAACAAACCATCCTGACGATTTACGACCTTGTACCCCCCTACAATTACCACTATCCACAGGCGGAGTCCTTGCAAATTTCTCAAACTTACCAAGGGTTGTTTGAAGTGGACGCCAGGGAAATATCCCCAAATACGATTAATTTAAATTGGTTTTTGGATTCAACCTTGGTTGCGAAAAATGCCGGTAATTACACGTTGAATGGCGCAGCACTATCCACCGGACAACATTCTCTCACCGTGAAGGCCGTTGATTCAACCGCGATGGTAAGAACCGATCCTGAAAATAAACGCAGTGCTGAAGTTGTTTGGAATTTGAATGTTGGGCCATCCTTGAGTGTAAAAAATAATGTATCTGTTCCGAAACAAATTGAACTGCATCCCACTTATCCAAATCCATTTAATCCGGCCACACAATTATCTTTTGATCTACCATCGGCCATGCCTGTCACTTTATCGGTGATGGATATCAACGGCCGAATCGTAGATACAATCATCAGTGGTACCGTTAAAAGTGGCAACCATTCCATACGGTGGGAAGGAAATGGTCACCCCAGCGGCATTTATTTCTTTAAGTTGGAAACACCAAGGGGGATAAAAATCCAAAGGGGAATTTTGCTCAAATAAACCATGTTCTGGTTTTTAAAAAATGACATCCTGAAAATTCTGGATGCCACCCAAAAAGAACGGGATCAACTCCAGAATCATTCCATCTATCGCAGGATCAAAACCATAGACCATCTCCACATTTTTATGGAGAACCATGTGTTTGCGGTGTGGGATTTCATGTCCATTTTAAAATCGCTCCAATCTCAACTCACCTGCACTACTGTGCCCTGGATCCCCGCCGGGAAAGGCACTCCGGCCAGATTGGTAAATGAAATCGTCATGGAAGAAGAATCGGACGTGGATCGCTACGGCCAACATGTGAGCCATTTTGAAATGTACTGTCATGCCATGAAACAAGCCGGCGCCGATACCGATTCGATTAATCGGTTTTTATCAGAGTTGAAAACCAGTTCTGTCACTGATGCATTGCAAACAAGCGGAGCACCAAACCCTGCGTCCGATTTTGTGAATGAAACATTTCGCATCTTGGACAGCGTACCTGCCCATGTGGTAGCGGCCATGTTTACCTTTGGACGGGAAGAAGTGATTCCTGATATGTTCCGAGCCATCATTAAAGAAATGGACCGATCCCTGAAAGGGAAACTCAAACCATTCATCTATTACTTAGATCGTCATATTGGATTGGATGAAGATGAACACACACCAGCCGCGTTAAAAATGGTAAAAGAACTTTGTGGTAATGATGAACAAAAATGGAGTGAAGCGACGGAAGCGGCACGAACCGCCATGCGGGCAAGGATTCAATTTTGGGATGGGATTATTCAAAACATATAAATATGAAACTTGAAATATTAAAAGAATCCTTCTCAATTCATCGATTGGACACAAATGAAAATGTTTCGAAAGAATTATTGAAAGGTTCATTTTATTCTATCACAAAAACAGATGACGAATTATCCATTGTATGTGATTCATCCATTGCCCTTCAATCAGAGAAAACTGAAAAGGGCTGGTCTTGTATAAAAATTGTGGGGCCACTTGATTTTTCACTCACAGGAATTCTAGCAAAAATTTCTAATGTATTGGCCAAAGAAGAGATTAGTATTTTCTCCATTTCTACTTATGACACCGATTATATTTTAATTAAGTCAGATCAATTGGGATTGGCGAAATCCGTACTTTCTCAATCGGGGTATGAATTCACTTAACGGAGATGGATATTAATCCAATTTAAATAGATTGGGGGTTTTCTTACTTATAATCCTTACAACCACCAATCCAATATTCCACTACTCCACTAACAATATCTCTTGCTCTTCCATCAGTTCCAAATATTCATTCTCTAAAGCATTCATGGTTTCCATGGCTTTTTGAAGCATTTCATAATCGTCTGCATGGTTGGGGTCCTGAGTAACAGCACGTTCGGAGTCCAATTCATTTTCAATGGCCTTAAACCGTTTTTCAATCCAGGCTAACCGATTGCGGGCCTTTTTATGTTCCTGGTAATCCAGTTTATTTTGCGATGTCTTTTTTGCTTTAGGGACTGATGCGGGTGGGGTTGTTTCTGCCGATTTTTTCCATTCGTAATAATCATAATTCCCCTCGTAAAGCTTAATGCCGCCGCCGCCCACCTCGCAGGTCAGATTTATGACATTGTTTAAAAAATGCCGGTCGTGAGAAATACAAACGATGGAGCCGGTGAATTGCGTCAATGCCGCTTCAACCACATTTCGTGTCACCATGTCTAAATGGTTTGTGGGTTCGTCCAATAAAAGTAAATGGGACGGCTCCACCAGCATCCGCGCCATGGCCACTCTGGCCTTTTCTCCACCAGACAACACCTTGATATATTTTTCAATTTCATCCCCAGTGAACATGAAACTTCCCAAATAGGTCCGCATCTCTGTTTCACTCCAGCCGGGACTCACTTTTTGGATGGATTCAAAAACAGTATCATTTGGGTCCAATGTTTCCAATTGATGCTGAGCATAATAGGCCCTGTCCACATTGCTGCCGATCCGCACTGCGCCGGATGTCACATCTTCCACCCCGGCCAGCATTTTGAGTAGAGTGGATTTCCCAGCACCGTTGTAGCCCACAAGACCAATTTTTTGTCCCCGCTCCACCACCAATTCCATATCGTTGAACACTTCAATTTCGCCATAATGTTTTGTCACATTTCGACAGGATGCCACATTCAACGGGGGTCGGGTCGGCTGGGGAAGCACCAAATTAACGGATTGATTATCTTCCGTCGGCGCTTCGATCTTTTCCATTTTTTCCAGCATTTTAACGCGACTTTGGACTTGGGTCGCCTTTGTATTTTTATAACGAAACCGCTCTATGAATCGCTCTGTATCCTTGATTTGCTTTTGTTGATTTCGATAGGCATTTTGATGCTGTTCCATCCGCAATGCTTTGTCTTCTCGATACTTGGAATAATTCCCGTGATAGAGCGTTACTTTTTTCAAATCAATTTCTAAAATGTGATTGACGGACCGATCCAAAAAAGCACGGTCATGGCTAATCATCACCATGCCGCCCTTCCAATCTCCTAAAAAGGATTCCAGCCAAATAGTGGCTTCCAAATCCAAATGGTTGGTGGGCTCATCTAAAAATAAAATGTCCGGCTCTTGAAGTAAGATGGATGCCAGCGCCACACGCATCCGCCATCCGCCGGAAAATACATCCATGGGCTCTGTGAATTTGTCATCTGTAAATCCAAGCCCGCTTAGGATCTTTTTCGCTTTCTCTTCCAGAGTCCAGCCGCCCAATGCATCGAATCGGTTTTGCGCTTCCCCAAGATTATTCACCAATTCCATATTTTCAGGGTCGTCCGCGATCGCATTGGACAAAGCCAAAATTTTCCCTTCCAATTCACGCACTTCCGGATAAGCCGCAAGCACTTCTTCCAAAATGGAACAGTCAGATCCAGCCACAATGTCTTGGGCTAAATAACCAATTGTGATCGCTTTATCTTTCTGGACACTCCCGGAATCTGGCGTTTCTTTGCCCAGCATGATGCGGAGCAGGGTGGTCTTTCCAGAACCGTTTGGCCCCACGAGTCCTGCGCACATACCACGCTTTAAAAGGATATTAACGTTGGAAAAAAGTTCGCCGTCCGGGTAGGATTTGGACAGGCTTTCAAGACGAATCATTTAATAAGTAGAACGTAAATATTCAAAGCGTAATTAAAAACAAACTCATATTGAATTACATAATTACGTTTTAAATAATTACAGTTGGGCATCAACGACAGCGCCATGGTTCAGGGTCAGTTTCACCGGATGGATTGAATTAATCATGCTCGGGTCGCCATCCATTTGGATTTGAATGTAATTATCCGTGTGTCCCAATAGTTTTCCATTTTTCATATTTTCAAATAAGACCGGTCGGGTGGAATCCACGAATTGATCATGGAAATAACGCCGTTTTTTATCGGAAAGAATATGAAGCATTTTACTCCGCTCCGCCCGCTTTTCTTTTGAAACCACATTCCCAATCTCGATGGCATCTGTATTGGCTCGCTCGGAATAGGTGAACACGTGGAGATAAGAAATATCCAACTCATTCAGGAAATTATAGGTATCCAGAAAATCATCATCTGTTTCTCCCGGGAAGCCCACGATCACATCCACACCGATACATGTTTCCGAATTGACCGATTTAATTTTTGCCACTCTTTTTTCATACAGATCTCGTTTATATCTCCGGCGCATTGCGCCCAATATTTTATCCGAACCGGATTGGAGCGGCACGTGAAAATGGGGCATAAACTTTTTGGACGCTACACAGAATTCAATGATTTCATCTGTCAGTAAATTTGGTTCGATGGAAGAAATGCGTATTCGATCGATGCCATCCAATGTGTCCAATTCTTGAATTAGATCAAAAAATGTTTCTGCTGTGCCTTTCCCAAAATCACCAATATTCACGCCGGTCAGTACAATTTCTCTGGCATCTGTTTCGGCTATTTCTCGAGCGACTTTCATTGTCTTTGCGATAGTATCGCTGCGGCTCTCTCCACGAGCCAAAGGAATGGTACAGAACGAACAGGTGTAATCACATCCATCTTGCACTTTTAAAAATGCGCGAGTCCGTTCCCCGGAAGAATAGGACGGTGTAAATCGATGAACGTGGTCAATCTCCGATTGGAGTATGGTGGTGCCCCCATTGAAATCCACTTGATCTAAATGGCGCAACAAATTGAATTTTTCTTCTGCACCCAAAACAATGTCCACTCCATCAATGGCGGCAATATCCTTGGGCTTGAGCTGGGCGTAGCATCCGATGACGGCAATAGACGAATCGGGGTTCCGACGTTTGGCTTGACGGATGAGTTTCCGAGCTTCCTTGTCCGCATTCTCAGTCACGGAGCAAGTGTTCAGCACATAAATATCCGCCTCATCTCGGTAGTTCACTTGCTCAAATCCATGGCGAATAAAATCGCGGGAAATAGTGGCTGTCTCCGAGAAATTTAATTTGCACCCCAGTGTAAGGAATGCCACGCGTTTAGTGGGTGTACTCATTTGATTAGCCGCTAAGTGCACAAAAGCACACTAAGGATTTTGCGATTCTTAACGCCCTTTGTGACTAATAAAAACGGGGCGGAAATTACAAATTATAAATCAATTATAGACGAAATTGAATCAGCAACAGGCAGGGGCATTTTCCTTTAGTGTGCAGGATGCGCCTTCCACCGTCTCCATCTCATCGGTGACGGTATACACTTCCCAGCGATTCCCATCCGGATCCTGGACCCAAACTTTATCCTGCTTGGCATAACAGCATACTTCATCTTTTTCTTCTTTCAAATGGAATCCCGCTTCACTCAACCGGTCAACGGCTGCTTCAACATCTTCCGCGGTAGGGACTTGAATACCAAAATGGCTGACCTTCCCTTCGTCTTTTAGGATTGATTTGCCTGATTGAATCGCCAATTTTAAAGGTGGATTATTCAAATCGAAATTGGCGTATCCCGGGCGGACTTTACTTGCGGGGGATTCTAAAAATGTTTCATAAAATTTTTGAGATGTGCTGACATCTGTTACATTGAGTGAAATATGCACTTTATTCATTTTGTCTCCTAACAACATTGATTAAAACTGGTTTGAAACAGGGATACAAACCCATCCCTGAGCTGTTTCATTTTTTCACGATTAATACAATAACACACCCGCGGACCATCCACTTGCCCTTCGATAATTCCCACATCTTTCATGGCTTTTAAATGCTGGGAAACGGTGGCTTGAGCCAGGGGCAACTCACCCACAATATCCAAACAGGTGCAGGATTGCTTTTTCACCAATTCATTCAAGATTTGGATTCGCGCAGGATGAGATAATACCTTGGCAAAGGATGCCAATTCCTGTAATTCAGGTGCAAATTGTTCTGATTTATTAATCATATCATTAATTTGTATATCGTAAATATACGATGTAAAAAACAGAAAGCAAACCCTTTTTATCAACCGAAACAATTCCGTACTTTTTTTCATGGATCCGAAAGAGAAAATCAACCAACTCCGCAATAAGATCGATGCTTTTGATGATGAAATGCTGGATTTGTTGGTCCAGCGCTTCACCATTTCAAAGGAAATCGGCGAAATAAAAGCATCCCATGGACTCAATATTGGCGACCCAAATCGAGAACAGGACATCATTGATCGCTTGGCAAAAAAACTGGAAGGACAATTAGAGCCGGAAGATATTGCCGCCATTTTTGGTCCGGTTTATCACATATCAAAAAAATTGCAAAAGAAATAAAATAAGGTTGGTTCGGGTTAATTCCTGTCCTTAATATCCCCGCCCATGATTAACATGAATACAAAAAATTATTACAGCTGGTATTGGTTTTTTAACCAGGAAGGGGTTTCATAGTCCCAAGGATACCCGTACACGCTGACTATGATTAAACCCCGACATTGATCGGGGTTTTTTTTTGCTCAAAATGGATCAATTAGCCACGAAGAGCGCGAAATAACACGAAAATTCATTTTTCGTTAGTTCCGTGGACCAATAATAAAATGGATAAAACACAACTCACGTTCGACGAATTCAAAGACTTGGATTCTCAAGGATGCCAAACCATTCCCGTGTATAAACGCATACTGGCGGATTTGCTCACCCCTGTGGCCGCTTGGGTCCATTTGTCCCAAAAAGCCGATCATGCCTTTTTGCTAGAATCGGTGGAAAAAGGAAATCAATACGCCCGTTATTCCTATGTGGGTGTTAATCCCCAAAAGATTTTGAGTCACAGCGATGGCAAGACCACCATTACAGAAAATGGTCAAACAACAGAAATAGAGACGCCTTTCCTGGACTTACTCCGGGAGACCCAATCCCAATATAATATGGTAAAGCTCCCGGGAATCCCTGCGTTCACCGGCGGACTTGTGGGTTATCTGGGATATGAAACCATCGCCTGGGTGGAAGACATTCCAACCCATGCCCACACTGCCATGGATGTGCCCGATTCAGTCTTTATGCTCTTTGAAGACATGATTGCGTTTGACCATTTGAAAGGGTCCGCTCTTGTGATCTCCAATGTGAATGTGAACGCATCTCAAGATTTGCAATCCCAATTTATTGCAGCCCACGCCCGAGTAGATGTAATTGGCGAATCACTCCATTCCGATGTGGATTATCAAACGCCCGTCCGTGTGGAAAAAAGTAAAGTATCATCCAATTATGATCAGGCTACTTTTGAGTCCGCTGTGCTAAAAGCAAAACAGCATATTGTGGATGGGGATATCTTTCAGTTGGTCTTAAGCCAGCGATTCGAAAGAAAATTATCGGTGGCCCCCACCACACTTTATCGCGCTTTGCGGAACATCAATCCCTCACCTTATATGTTCCATCTTAAAATCGATGATTTTGATATCATTGGTGCATCTCCGGAACTCTTGGTAAAGGTAGAAGATGGAACGGTAGAGATTCGACCCATCGCCGGCACACGCCATCGGGGCGCATCGGAATCTGAAGATAAAGCATTGGCAGAAGATTTGATCAACGATGAAAAGGAATGTGCTGAACATCTCATGCTTTTGGACTTGGGCCGGAATGATGTGGGACGTGTTTCTGAATTTGGTTCCGTCACTATTCCTGAAAATATGGTGATTGAAAATTATTCCCACGTCATGCATATCGTGTCTGATGTGAAGGGAAAACTGGCCAAAGACAAAGACCCTTTTGATGCGCTCATGAGTGGTTTTCCGGCAGGGACGGTGACCGGTGCACCAAAAATCCGTGCCATGGAAATCATCCATGACCTTGAACCGGAAAGACGAAACATTTATTCCGGGGCTGTAGGCTTTTTTGATTTTACCGGAAATGTGAATACCTGTATTGCCATCCGCACCATGGTGATGAAAGATGGGATTGTCCATTTTCAATCCGGGGCCGGCATCGTCCATGATTCAGATCCAACCAAAGAATTTGAAGAAACAGTGAATAAAGCCAAAGCCATCATGGCCGCCATTGATTTTGCAGAAAATGGGTTAGCGGCATGAGTACGTTAATTATTTTGACAAACAATCTTCAACCTCCCGAAGGTTCGGAACCTTCGCAAGGTTTTCAAATTCAAGGAAATCATAAATAATGATTCTCGTCATCGATAACTACGATTCTTTCACCTACAATTTGGTGCAATACATTGGGTCAATGAACCCTGATGTGAAAGTGGTACGGAATGACCAATTCGAATTGGATGTAATTGATAAATGGAATCCATCCTATATTGTGATTTCGCCCGGTCCTGGGCGCCCAGAAAATGCGGGATATTCAGTGAATGTCATAAAAAAATATGGTCCATCTATTCCCACACTTGGGGTCTGTCTTGGGCATCAAGCCATCACGGTGGCCTACGGCGGAAAGGTGGTGCATTCATCAGAGATCGTCCATGGGAAAATAGCAGAGATCCATCACAAGGGTTCGGCTTTGTTCAGCAAAATAGATGATCCTTTTACGGCAACGCGGTACCATTCCTTGGTTTCTGAAAAGGACAATTTGCCCAGTGAATTAAAGGTGACTGCAACTCTAGACAATGGGCTCATAATGGGGATTGAACATGAGTCCCATCCTGTATTCGGGGTGCAGTTTCATCCGGAATCCATCGCAACAGTAAATGGGATGCAGATAATACAAAACTTTTTAAACACTAGGACCACGAACCATACAAAATGAAAAATCGTATTAATAATATTTTCGTGCATTTCGTGTTTTTCGTGGGAAGTAAAATATGAAACAAATACTCGAACAATTACTCGACAAACAAAATCTCACCCGAGACGAAGCATTCAATGTGATGTTGTCCATCATGTCCGGTGAATACAATGATGCTCAGATCGCCGGATTCTTAATGGCACTTCGATCCAAAGGTGAAACAGTGGATGAGATTACCGGGTTTGCTCAGGCCATGCGAGAAAAGATGGTCACTATTCCTTTGGATACACCAGCCATTGATATGTGCGGTACCGGCGGTGACGCCTTGGGCACCTTCAATATTTCTACTGCGGCTACGTTTGTAGTTGCCGGGGCAGGTGTAAAAGTAGCCAAACACGGCAACCGCTCCATGACATCCAAATCCGGTTCTGCCGATGTGCTCCAAGCTCTAGGCATTGCCATTGATAAACCGGTTGAAGTATCTAAAAATGATATTGAAAAGATCGGATTGGGATTCATGTTCGCCCCGGCCTACCACCCTGCCATGAAGCATGCTGTGGGAGCGCGGACCGCTTTGGCCACACGAACCGTATTTAATATTTTGGGACCCCTTTGCAATCCCGCAGAAGTGAAGGCCCAAGCCATGGGCATCTTCCATCCCGGTTTAACCGAGACCCAAGCCAATGTGTTAAAAGCGCTGGGCTCCACAGATGTGATGGTTTTCCACGGCAGAGATGGACTGGATGAAATTTCTATCACTGCTACCACTAAAATCAGCCAAATGCAAAATAGTGGTGATGTGAATACATTTGAATTTGATGCAACTGAATTGGGTTTGGATCGGGTTTCTTTGGATGACCTTCAAGGTGGAGAACCGGAAGAAAATGCAGGCATAATCCAAAATATTCTAAATGGAGAAAAAGGGCCAAAGCGGGACATCGTCTTGCTCAATGCTGCGGCTGGGATTGTGGTAGGCGGAAAAGCCCAAAACTTAGAAGAAGGATTATTGAAAGCAGCTGAATCAGTGGATTCCGGTGCTGCGCTCAATATTTTGAATCAATTATCCCAATGAACATCCTTGAACAAATATTAGCCGTAAAGCAAAAAGAAATGGAAAGCATGGACCCTAATATAGGTGTCGTGGAGCCATTTGTTACCATGAGCTTGAAAGATGCCCTTTCCGCGTCCGAAATTTCTGTCATCGCTGAGATCAAAATGAAGTCCCCCAGTGAAGGCGATATTCTCCCCAATGCGGATCCCGTACAAATCGCAAAGGATTATGAATCGGCCGGGGCTACGGCCATATCCGTACTCACGGATGAACAGTTTTTCGGTGGACATATTGATATTTTGAAGTCGGTAAAAAAGGCCGTGTCCATTCCTGTTCTGCGGAAAGATTTTATCATCGATGGGCATCAAATCATGGAAGCCGGTGCCGCCGGTGCAGATGCTTTTCTACTGATTGCCGAAGCATTGGATATGGAAGGGATTTCCAGCTCAATCAGATTAGGCAAAGAATTGAATCTGGAAACGTTGGTGGAATTCCACGATGAAGCGAATGCAGAAATTGTTGCTGAACTATCACCGGATATTGTGGGTGTGAATTGTCGCGACCTGAAGACCATGACCACTGATATTTCCTATTTTGAAAAAATGGCTCCTGTCCTTCCTGCCGATTCAATAAAAGTGGCTGAGAGTGGTATAAAAACATGGGATGATCTTAAATATGTTTCAGATTTAGGTTATGATGCGGTGCTGGTGGGAACGTCTTTGATGAAATCAGGTAATCCCGGAAAAGCATTGGAAAAACTCCTTGGGGGACTGGCATGATTCCCACAAAGATTTGCGGAATTACCAATGTCACCGATGCACACTGTGCTGTGATTCATGGTGCATCTGCCATCGGGTTCATCTTTTATGAAAAAAGCCCCAGAGTGATCTCCATCCAAAAAGCCAAACCAATTTCGGATTCATTGCCCGCAAAAGTTTCTCGGATTGGTGTTTTTGTAAATCATGAAAAATCATTTATCGATGATGCCATCCAAACTGTTCCATTAAATATGATTCAACTCCACGGCGATGAATCTCCCAACTTTTGTAATCAATTTGACATTCCTGTGATCAAAGCGCTTCGGATTAAAGATAAAGACAGTTTTTCTGCCATGAAGGATTACAAAGTGGATGCATTTTTGTTGGACACTTTTTCCAAGGACCAATATGGTGGTACAGGGGAAACATTTGATTGGTCATTGCTTCAAGATGAAATGGACACACCTATCATTTTATCCGGCGGACTGAATTCAGGCAATATTTTGGAAGCAATCGCATCAATGAATCCGGCTGCAGTCGATGTGAATAGCGGCGTTGAATTATCTCCGGGAGTAAAAGATCATAAACAAATTGAAGAATTATTTCATCGCTTAAAGGATACGTGTTCAGGCGCTCAGGTGTTCACGAACACCCCAAAACCCGAACACGCGAACACTTAAAAAATATGAAAGAAATATTTAAAGATTACAACCTCCCCGACAAACGGGGCCATTTTGAAAAATTCGGTGGTAAATACGTCCCGGAGACACTCATCCCTGCCTTGGAAGAATTGGAGCATCATTATTCGGAAGCTAAAAATGATGACAAGTTTCAAGATGAGCTAATTGGTCTCTTGAGACATTATTCCGGACGGGAAACGGCTCTTTATTTCGCTGACCGCATTTCTGAAGAATTGGGCTTCAACGTCTGGCTCAAACGGGAAGACCTGAACCATACCGGCGCTCATAAGATTAATAATGCATTGGGGCAAATTCTGCTGGCCAATCGTATGAGCAAAAAACGGATCATTGCTGAAACCGGTGCGGGCCAACATGGTGTGGCTACAGCTACAGTCGCCGCACGGTTTGGACTGGAATGCATTGTTTATATGGGCGAAGAAGACATTCGCCGACAAAAATTAAATGTATTCCGGATGAACCTTTTGGGGGCTGAAGTCCGTCCAGTTTCTTCCGGGAGCAAGACCCTGAAGGATGCCACCAACGAAGCCATTCGGGATTGGGTCACCAATGTGGAAACCACCTATTATTTGATTGGCTCAACTGTAGGCCCCCACCCTTATCCCATGTTGGTTCGTGATTTTCAATCGGTTATCGGCAAGGAGACGAAAAAGCAATTTACTAAACAAACAGGCAGGGAATTGCCCGATCGTCTGGTGGCCTGTGTGGGGGGTGGTTCCAATGCGTTGGGACTATTTTATCCTTTCCTGAAAAATGATATTAAAATCATTGGCGTGGAAGCCGCCGGAAAAGGATTGGAGTCCGGTGAACATGCCGCCACATTGACCAAAGGTGATTTTGGGGTATTGCATGGCGCTGCATCTACCCTGCTCCAAAATGAAGATGGGCAGGTCACGCTCCCCCATTCTATTTCTGCTGGACTGGATTATCCCGGCATTGGTCCGGAGCACAGTTATTTAAATGAATCAGGCCGAGTTGATTATCGCACCGCCACGGATCAAGAAGCCCTGGATGCCTTTCAGTGGCTCTCTGAAAAAGAAGGTATCCTGCCCGCTTTGGAATCGGCTCACGCTTTAGCTTATCTCCGTCACATTGACCATGGCATTCAGCCCGGTGAAGATGTGGTGGTCTGTCTTTCGGGCCGCGGTGATAAGGATGTCCATACCGTAGCAGATGTATTGGGGATCAAACTATGAATCGCATCCAAAAATTATTTAGTGAACCTAAAGAAAAGTTAATTCCATTTTTGACTGCAGGTTATCCTAAATTAGAAAATACAGTTGAACTTGTCTGTGCTGCAGTAGATGACGGTGCGGATATGATTGAAATTGGCATACCTTTTTCAGACCCACAAGCTGACGGGCCCGTCATCCAACAATCCAGTCAACGGGCTTTAGACAACGGTATCACCTTAAACAAAATTTTTGAACAAGTGACTGAGATTCGAATGCACACGGATATTCCCATCGCACTCATGGGTTATTACAATCCTATTTTAAAAATGGGCCATGAATCCTTTTTGGATCGATGCGTTTCATCCGGTGTGGATGGGCTCATCCTGCCGGACCTTCCTTTGGATGAAGCAGAACCATTTTGTGAATTGGCCAAATCAAAAGGGGTTTCCCCAATCCTGCTCGTGGCCCCGAATACATCCAATGAGCGAATCAAACAAATTTCAGAATTAGCAGGCGATCTCATTTACGCTGTGAGCATTTTGGGTATCACCGGAAATGATTTAGCATCTAAAGATGCTTTAGCCGAATACTTAAACAGAGTCCGCAAACACAGCACAACACCCTTCGTTGTGGGTTTCGGGATCAGCACGCGGGACGATGTGGTTTGGTTCAATGAACATGCCGATGGGGCCGTGGTGGGATCTGCCATCATTAACAATATGAATAGAAAATCAAATCCGGTAGAATCAACAAAAAAATTAATTCGAGAATTGAAAGGACTATGATGAGTACAATTGGAATCCAAGGTGGTAAAGGTAGTTTTTCTGAACAGGCTGCCCACGAGTTTGCCCACAATCACGGATTGGATGGCGCTGAAATTGTTTACCAGATTTCATCTGAACTAGTCTTAGCTGGCGTAGAATCCGGCGATACAGATTACGGCATTTTCGCCATGGAGAATGCCCAAGGCGGGGTGGTGATTGAAAGTGTGGAAGCATTAGCCAAATACCGCTGTGAGATATTGGAAATGTTCCACATTCCGGTAGATCAAAACTTACTCGGGCTGGCCGGAACGCATGTTGGCGATATCACTGAAATCCACTCTCACCAGCAAGCATTGCGTCAATGTAAGGATTATTTGAGCGAGCATTTTTGGACACGGCCCCTTATTGAAGAAGACGATACTGCGGAAGCAGCCCGGCGACTTTCTGAAGGGAAACTCCCCCCAACAGCAGGGGTCATTGCCAATAATGCCTGTGCCGATCTCTATGGATTAGAAATACTGACCGAAAGCATCCACGATTTGAAGCATAACCTGACCCTGTTTCTTGGGGTGAAAAAACTGGGGGACTCATGAACAGCGTAGGCATCATTGGCTTCGGACGGTTCGGGAAAGTCCTGGCCAATATTTTACAGAAGGGATTTTCCATCAAAGCGTCTGATCCAAAATCCGGTGATCCTTTTCTAAACGTTACTTTTACAGATCTGGAATCTGTACTTAAAGAAAAGGTCATATTTATTGCTGTGCCCATTCGCCACTTTGAATCGGTGATACAAGAGATTTCTCCAAATCTATCGGACAACACAACTATCATTGATGTGTGTTCCGTTAAGAAGTATCCTGTAGAAATCATGGAAACCCATCTCCCTGAAAATGTCGGTATTATTGCCACCCATCCCATGTTTGGGCCCGATTCCTTTATGTCAAATAATCGTCTGAAAATGATGATGAATAATACGAGAGACATCCATAATCAGTTTAATTTCTGGCGGCGATTTTTCACCGATCAAGGTATCCAGGTGATGGAAATGACTCCGGATCACCATGATCAACTAGCGGCCAAAACACAAGGTGTAACGCACTTTTTAGGGCGTATGCTGAAAGAATATGGTATTCGGAAAACATCCATTGATACGCAGGGGTTTCGCGACCTTTTAGATTTGGTGGATCAAACCTGCAATGACACTTGGGAGCTCTATACAGACCTGCAGCTTTATAACCCTTACACCGATGATATGATAGATAAATTAAAACTGGCGACAGAATCTTTAGACAATCGCTTAAAGGAATTGCAAGATGTGGCAAACGGATAGCTGGCGGAAATTCACCGCAAAACATATTCCTGATTATCCCGATCAAAACCATTTGGCGGAAGTTGAACTTACGCTCAAAGATTTTCCACCACTTGTTTTTGCTGGAGAAGTTCGCTCTTTAAAACGGTCATTAGCGGATGTGGCGGAAGGGAATGGTTTCTTGCTCCAAGGCGGCGATTGTGCTGAAAGTTTTAGCGAATTTCACGCCGATAATATTCGGGATACGTTTCGTGTAATTCTGCAAATGGCAGTGATTTTAACATCCGGCGCCAATCTACCAGTGGTGAAATTGGGACGAATGGCAGGGCAATTTGCCAAGCCACGATCCAGCCCTACAGAAACACAGAACGGGATTGAACTTCCCAGCTACACGGGAGACATTATAAATGGTATTGAATTTGATGCAGAGAAACGCCAACCCAATCCGGATCGGATGCTAAAGGCTTACTCCCAAGCCGCATCCACGTTGAATTTACTCCGCGCCTTTGCAGATGGGGGCTATGCTGATCTTCGCCATGTGAATTCCTGGAATATGGGATTTGTAAAAAGCGGCCCCCAAGGCGAACGGTACCGCCACTTGGCTCATCAGATTCAGGAAAGTCTGAATTTCATGGAAGCATTGGGGATCAATTCCAACAACACGCCCCAACTTCGGCAAGTCCATTATTACACCAGTCACGAGGCATTGCTGCTCCCCTATGAAGAAGCGCTCACCCGTGTGGATTCCACATCCGGGGATGTGTATGACACGTCTGCCCATTTCGTTTGGATTGGTGACCGCACTCGCTTCAAAGATAGTGCCCACGTGGAATTTTGTCGCGGGATTCAGAATCCCATAGGCGTCAAGTGCGGCCCCTCGTTGGATCCGGATGAACTGATTCAATTATTAGATGTGTTGAATCCAAATGATGAGGCGGGAAGAATCACACTCATTACCCGGTTTGGTCATGATAAAGTAGAAACCTATTTGCCTAAGCTTATTCGTAAAATCCAGCAGGAAGGCCGAACCGTCGTCTGGTCCTGCGACCCCATGCACGGAAATACGATCAAAAGCAGCAACGGCATCAAGACACGGCCCTTTGATCAAATCCTGGAAGAAGTGAAACAGAATATCAAAGTGCATCGCGCGGATGGCTCCCGGATCGGAGGTATTCACTTAGAAATGACGGGCCAAAACGTGACTGAATGCACCGGTGGCCTGGATGATATCTCCGAAGCGGATTTGAATGACCGCTACCATACTCATTGCGATCCAAGGCTCAATGCCAACCAAGCCATTGAACTTGCTTTTCTCATCGCGGACGAACTCAAGACCAATGGGCATTAAATATTGGATAAGGGCAAAATTTACCCTCATAGTATATACAAGGGCGCATTTCTTTATTATTTGTCCTTGTATTTGATCCGAGTGTAAATTGCGCCCGTGAAGAAAAAACCTAAAATAAATTTCGAAAAGGATATACCTTTTAACGAACTGCCGGCATTACCACCAGCCATTACGATTGAAACGAGTTCGGTTTTTAAAAAAGTCATTACAGCAAGTCGTGCTTTATCCGAATTAAATGGTGTAATCACAAATTTGCCAAATCCCACCTTGTTTATCGATACTATAAATCTTCAAGAAGCACAAGCCAGTTCTGCCATTGAAAATATTATTACTACACAGGATGAATTATTTAAGGCAACGGTAACAGACAAAAAAATTGATAGTGCTTCCACGAAGGAAGTTATTCATTACAAAGATGCACTTTGGTATGCAATCAAATCATTAGATACGAAACCAATCTTAACTACAAATCTTTTGATTGAGATCGCACGGATTATCAAGAAAAATCAAGCTAGAATTCGGAATATTCCGGGGACACAATTAAAAAACCCGAATACAGGGGAAGTGCATTATACGCCCCCGGAAGGCGAAACAATCATTCGGAGCAAACTAAAAGAATTGGAAGATTTTATTCATGCAAATGATAGCATTGACCCACTCATAAAAATGGCACTTATCCATTATCAATTCGAAGCGATTCATCCTTTTTTTGACGGAAATGGCCGGACAGGACGAATCATCATGGTTTTATATTTAAGATATACCGGACTTCTCAAATTTCCCGCGCTTTATTTGAGTCGATACATAATACAAAATAAAAGTGTTTATTATAAATATTTAAGGGGTGTAACTGAAAAGGGACAATGGGAGAACTGGATTATATATGTCATGGATATGGTTGAAAAATCAGCAAAGGCAGATCGAAAACGAATTTCAGAAATTGCACGATTGATAAATTTAATGGGAGATGAAATACGAAATACATTACCAAAAATCTATTCAAAAGATTTAGTTGAGACCTTATTCAGACTCCCTTACACAAAACGTCGATTTTTGACAGATGCTGGTTTAGGAAATTTAAAAACGGCCGGCTCATATCTATCAAAATTAGAAAAAGCAGGTTTTTTAGTAAGTGAACGAGTAGGAAAAGAAAAATTGTACTTGAATTACCGTTTAATGGAAATACTGAAAAAATAAAATAATGATAAAGGGTAATATTACATTCCCGGGCGATAAATCCATCTCCCATCGGGCGCTCATGTTCGCCGCCTTGGCTGATGGCGAATCTCGGATATCCAACTTGTCCACCGGTGCGGATGTGGAGTCCACTCGAAATTGCCTGGAAGCCTGTGGCATTCAAATTCGAGATGACGGCAAAGACGTAATCGTTTCAGGGGGACAATTTTCCGATCCCGGTCAACCGTTGAATTGTGGAAATTCAGGCACAACCACACGATTACTATTAGGCCTTTTAGCGGGACAAGGTATCAACGCCACATTGATCGGTGATGAATCCCTGTCATCTAGACCCATGAATCGTATTTTGGATCCACTTTCACAAATGGGATTAAAGGCTGAAAGCAATAAGGGAAAACTTCCGGTTACTATTCATAAAAGTGAATTGAATGGAATTGATTATCCTTCACCCGTAGCCAGCGCACAAGTCAAATCGGCTGTGCTATTGGCAGGACTCGGAGCAAGTGGGAACACATCTGTTACTGAGCCAATCCTTTCCCGTGATCATACAGAAAAAATGCTCATGGGACTTGGGGCAAACCTTACCACCAATGGACTTTCTTCAACCATTTCTCCATTATTGTCTCCCCTTTCCAATTTTGATTTGGCTGTCCCCGGTGATCCATCCACAGCTGCCTTCTTTGCCGCCGCTGCAGCCATTGTTATCAATTCTGAAATCATATTGAATGGCGTTTTACGAAATCTAACTCGAATCGGATTTTTTGGCGCTCTCCAAAAAATGGGCGCCGGGATGGACTGTCTTGAGACGTGGGAAGAAGCGGGCGAAACTGTGGGGAAACTGAATGTATTTCACCAACCACTCAATGGTATTACCATATCCAAAGATGATGTCCCCAGTCTGGTTGATGAACTCCCCATCATTGCTGTGATAGCGACTCAAGCCAATGGGGAAACTGAAGTTCGTGGTGCTGAAGAATTACGTATAAAGGAATGTGATCGAATCCATGCGGTCTGTAAAAACTTAAGTAAGATGGGTGCGGATATTGAAGAATTGGAAGACGGGTTTATCATCCATGGACCTACGACTTTACAAGGAGCAGAAATTGAAACATTCCACGATCACCGGATTGCCATGGCATTCACCATTGCAGGATTGGTGGCTGAAAGCGATGTGGTTTTAGACCATCCGGAATGTGCGTCCATCTCCTATCCGGAATTTTACCAAGAGTTGGAGCGACTTTCTGCCACAGAAAGCCGTGCCTACGTTGCATTTCGGCAGGCGAGCACAAAAGGCACAAATAAGTAAATGATAGATAACATAAAATTTTGTGACTTTTGCGGCTTTGTTCTGTGGGGATTTAAACCATGAATCGGTTCGCAGTTATTGGAGACCCCATCGCCCATAGTTTGAGTCCTTCCCTTCACCAGGAAGTGTACCGGCAGCTTGGGTTGGATGCATCATTTGAAAAGATTCATGTACCATCGGATTCGCTTCCGTTCTTTATGGAGTCCAACAATCTTGATGGGTTTAATGTGACCATCCCCCATAAACAATCCATCATTCCATTTTTAAAAGAATTGGATGCATCAGCCCAATCCATTGGTGCGGTGAATTGTGTCCATAATGGGAAAGGATACAATACGGATTGGGTCGGTTTTCTCAAAGCGATGGAAATCAATGATATTGATCTTAAAGAAAAAGACTGTGTGATCTTAGGTGCCGGTGGTGCGGCGCGAGCTGTGGCATATGGACTGATCCAATCAAAAGTAAATTCAATTTCAATTGTAAATCGTACAAAAGAAAAAGCCAATCAACTATCCCAATGGATCCAGCAAATATCTGACATCAAGATTTCAACACATGAACATTTATCCGCACCGGCGGACATTATTATAAACTGCACACCAATCGGTATGTGGCCCGACACCGAATCCATGCCGGAAATTGAGATTCAAAAAGGACAAGTATTGGCTGACACAATCTACAATCCCTTGGAAACATCATGGCTGAAAACAGGCAAGGCATTGGGCGCCAAAACCGTAGGCGGGTTGGATATGTTTATCGCACAGGGACTCGCTTCAGCGGACAATTGGTTCGGCGAAAAAATTTCAGAAAAAGTGGAGATTCAGCAAATTCAAGATAAAATAACAAATAAATTAAAGAAAAAATTTGGATTGCTAATTTCCTAAATAAGGTATATACTATCGGTATATACTGTGGGGCAATAAATGTCAAAAGCGCTCTCATTAAAAATACGCGACGAAATCTTCGATGAAGTTGAAGAAATTATTCATAAACTGAAAACACCAAGAAATGCATACATCAATTCAGCCTTGGACTATTTCAATCGGCTGAATCGGCGAAAACTTTTAAAAGATGCTTACATCAAAGAGTCAAAGTTGGTGCGTAAAAATTCACTGGACGTTTTAGAAGAATTTGAACTATTTGAAGAATCAATACCTGAATGAAAATTGAGAAATTCAAAATTTATACTGCAGATTTAAATCCGCAAATGGGAACAGAAACGGGAAAAGTAAGACCTGTTGTGGTGGTCCAGACGAATCTTTTGAATGAAATCCACCCCAGTACGGTTATTTGTCCTATTTCAACAAATGTGATTAAAAAATCTAAATTATTGAGAGTTCATTTAAAAAAGGGTGAAGCAGGGCTTACGCAAAATTCAGATGTTCTTATTGATCAGGTTAGAGCGATAGATAATCGGCGAATCATAAAAAAGCTTGGGGAAATTCATCGCACTCACAAACACCAAATATTAACAAATCTTAAACAACTTATTTTAGAATAATTAAAAAGCAAAAATGTTAACACGACTTAAATTTCTCACGGCGGGTGAATCCCATGGACAAGGCCTTCTAGGTATTTTGGACGGTATGCCGGCAGGGTTAGATATTTCCGAAGATTATATTGGCTTTCAATTGGCGCGCAGGCAGATGGGGCACGGTCGCGGTGGACGGATGAAAATTGAAAAAGACCGTGCGGAAATCTGGTGCGGTGTCCGTCATGGAGAATCGCTTGGTGCACCGGTTGGACTGATCGTCCGCAATAAAGACTGGGGAAACTGGACCAAGAAAATGTCTGTTTCTCCTGTGGATGATGAAATCCGAAAAGTGACACTCCCCCGCCCTGGCCATGCAGATTTGGCCGGCGTCCAGAAATATGGATTCGACGATATTCGCAATGTGTTGGAACGATCCAGCGCTCGGGAGACCACCATGCGCGTGGCACTTGGGTCTGTCTGCCGAAAACTATTGGAAGATGTGGGGATTGAAGTGGGAAGCCGTGTGGTGGAGATCCACGATGTGAAAGATGATAGTTCAATTCCTGATAATTTATCTCCCAACAAATTAAGCGACACTGCCGATGCGTCGCCCGTTCGGTGTTTGGATAAAGAAGCTGAAGCTAAAATGATGGGAACCATCGACGATGCCAAGAAAGCCGGTGATTCCGTAGGGGGCATTTTTGAAGTGGTTGCTACGGGACTCCCTTACGGTCTGGGTGCCCACACCCAATGGGACAGGAAACTCCACACTCGCATTTCTGCCATGATGATGAGTGTGAATGCATTTAAGGGAATTGAGATTGGCGGTGGATTTGGTGGCGCGGAAAAATTTGGGAGTGAAGTCCATGATGAGATTGGTCATGATGGTGGAAAATTCACGCGTTATTCCAATAACGCCGGCGGTATTGAAGGGGGCATGAGCAATGCCCAACCTATAGTTCTGCGGATGGCCATGAAACCCATACCCACTTTGATCAAACCACTGCGATCCGTGGATATTCATACCAAAGAAGCAAAAGACGCCCATAAAGAGCGGACCGATTCCTGTGCCGTACCGGCGGCGTCTATCATCGCCGAAAGTATGCTATGTTTTGTTTTGACCGATGCCTTGCTTGAAAAATTCGGCGGTGATTCTATGGACCAACTCAAAGCTCATATGCAAGCTACAGCAAAATATTAATGAATATTTATTTAATCGGGATGATGGGATCTGGCAAATCAACGGTGGGGAAAATCCTGGCGAAAAAGATGAAAATCCCTTTTGTGGATTTAGATCATTATATTGAGGTGAAAAGCAATAAGTCCATATCCGAAATCTTCAAGAATGACGGCGAATCTTATTTCCGGAAATTGGAGTCCGAAGCCCTGACACATATTGAGAATTCCAACGTGGTGGCCGCCTGTGGTGGTGGTATAATTTTATCCGAAGAAAACAGGGATAAGCTTGGATCAACAGGGAAGGTCGTGCTCATTCAAGCTTCCATTCCTGAAATAGCAAAAAGATTACAGGATGCCATCGACCGGCCCCTTTTACAGGATAAAGAAAGAATCCAGGAATTAACCAAAATCTGGAATAGCCGAAAAGATTATTACCAAAATACGGCCCACATCACAGTGGATGCAAACGGGCAAACGCCGGAAGAGATCAGGGAAGATATACTAAAGCAGATCAATTCATGAAAACAATTCAAGTTAATCTCGGGGAACGCTCCTACCCCATCCATGTGGCATCGGGCTTATTAATCCAAATCCCGGCCATTCTATCTGAGCATAACCATGGTCAAAAATGGATCATCATTTCCCAATACAATTTGATGGAACTGGTGGGCTTTAAACTGATTTCTGATATGAAGGAAGCAGGATTTGAGAGTGACTATATCACCCTGCCGGTGGGCGAAGCGGCCAAAAGCCTGAATGAATTCAGCCGGATCATCAGCCAAATGATTGAACTCAATTGCGATCGTAAAACAACCATCCTGGCCCTGGGCGGCGGTGTCGTTGGCGATGTGGCTGGCTTTGTGGCATCATCTTTTATGCGTGGAATTGATTACTTTCAAATCCCCACAACCTTACTGGCTATGGTGGATTCCGCCATTGGGGGAAAGACCGGCATCAACATTGCCGAAGGAAAAAATCTGGTGGGTGCAATCTATCAGCCTAAAGGTGTTCTGGTTGATCCAACGATCCTGAACTCCTTACCGAAAGAAGAAGTGATTGCGGGTTTAGGGGAAGTCATCAAGTACGGCGCCATTTGGGATAAAAATTTCTTAATTGAAATATCTGCATGGATGGAAAATATTGAGTCCTTCCCTTTTGAAAAAGCCATTGCTACATCCTGCCATGTAAAAGCGGAAGTGGTGTCAAAGGATGAACGGGAAGGAGATCTCCGCCGCATCTTAAATTTCGGCCATACCATCGGCCATGCCCTCGAATCTCACTTGGGATATGGTCGAATCCGCCATGGCGAAGCGGTAGCCCTGGGGATGAAATGTGCCGGCTTTATTTCAGAAAAACTGGGTCTGCTTTCAAAAGAGGATGCTTCAATTTTATCCGAAACCATTAACCGCTTGCCCCTGCCGGAAATTCCCCACATCAATAAAAATCATTTAATGCCATTTATTAAAACGGATAAAAAATCGGAAAAAGGCGTCCTGAATTTTGTGGTGCTGGATGGACTGGGGAACGCCACAACATCCACCCAAGTTACTGAGGAAATGATTCAAGAATCTTTAAAGATGCTCAATTGAAAATCCTTGTCATTAACGGCCCCAACCTGAATTTGCTCGGTATCCGTGAACCGGATGTCTATGGCAATGAAACACTATTGGATATTGAAAATTGGTTGAATGAACAACCTGAAGCCGAGTCGCATACTTTCACATGGTTTCAGTCCAACCATGAGGGGAAGCTCATTGACCGTATCCACGTAGCCATGGGTAAGGCCGACGGTATCATCATCAACCCCGGCGCTTTTACTCACTATTCCTATGCCTTGCGGGATGCCATTTCTTCAGTTAATATCCCCACTGTAGAAGTCCACTTAAGCGATATTCAATCCCGTGAAAATTTCCGCAAAATATCGGTAATCAAGGACGTGTGTATTGGCCAAATTGCCGGATTGGGCAAAACCGTTTATCGGGACGGGTTAAAAACTCTAATTAAAAATTGGGGTTAAATCCAAACCTGCACTTACCTTTTCACCACAAACTCTGTCGTTGAAGTCACTAATCCTTGCGAAGGTTTTTTATAACGATTAAGTCCGAACCTGCCCTTCTCCCCGCACAACAAACTTTGTTGTCGTTAGCTCTCTTAGCCCCATGGGACCAAATGAATGGAGTTTGGTGGTACTGATACCAATCTCCGCCCCTAGTCCCAATTCACCCCCATCATTGAACCGCGTTGACGCATTCACCATAATGGCCGAGCTGTCCAGAGATTGAATAAATTTGTCAATCGCCGCCGGGTCATTGCTTAGGATGGCTTCTGTATGGTCACTGCCGTATTGATGGATGTGATCAATGGCTGCATCAATATTTTCCACAACTTTCATGGCTAGGATTAGGTCTAAAAATTCTGTATCGTAATCTTCATCAGTGGCAGGAACAACATCTGGCGAAAATTGCTGAACCTGATGACTACCCCGGACTTCCACCTTTTTATCGAACAAATCCTTCAAAAGCGGCGGAAGGATTTGATTTGCAATCCCCGAATGGATCAAGACTGTTTCAGTGGCATTGCATACACCGGGGCGCTGGGTTTTTCCATTGATCACAATTTGCCGCGCCATGTCCACATCGGCCGTTTCATCCACATAAATATGGCAATTGCCTTTGTAATGGGCGATCACCGGCACGGTGGCCACAGATTTAACTCTGCGAATCAACCCCTCGCCGCCCCGGGGAATGATCACATCCAACACCTCATCCATCCTCGCCATTTCATCCACCGTGGAGCGTTCCGTTGTGGGTACAATGTTGACCACATCCCCAAGGCCGTATTCGGCCAAAACTGATTTCATAATTTTGACTAAGGCTTGGTTGGAATGGAATGCTTCCGACCCACCCCGCAATAGCAGGCCATTCCCGGCAAAAAAGCATAAACTGGCGGCTTCCACCGTTACATTGGGCCGGGATTCATAAATCACCCCAATCATGCCTAACGGGATTCGGCGGCGCTGGACCAATAATCCATTGGGCCGTATGGATTCCTCTACAATTTCGCCCACAGGGTCCGGTAAGGCGGCCACCTCCCCCACACTATCCGCCATACCCTGAATGCGGTCTGGGGTCAACTTAAGGCGGTCAATCATGGCTGAGGATAACCCTTTTTCTTCCGCTAAGACAAGGTCCTTAGCGTTGGCCCTTTGAATTGCCTTGGACGCTGTAGTTATCTTTTCGGCCATCGCCCGTAATATTTTTTGTTTTTGCACAGTTGAAATACTGCGTAGGTGAACACTGCATTTTTTTGTGGCTAACCCTAGTTCAGTTAAATTCATTTTTGTTGCTCCTTTGATATCACCAAATTATCCCGATGGATGACCCCCCGCCGGTACTGAAAACCCAGGATAGATAAAATTTCTTTCGATTGTTTTCCTGCAATTTTATCAATCTCTTCCGCATTGTATTCCACAATGCCGCGGGCGATTTCATCCCCGCTTTTGGTACAACAGCGAACACCGTCTCCCCGCTTAAAACTTCCTTCTCTCTGGAGAATGCCCGAAGCCAACAGACTGCTTTTACGTTTCAAGAGGGCATTCGCCGCTCCCTCATCAATAATGACAGCAGCGCGAGGTTTTAAGGCATGGGCAATGTAGGCTTTCCATGAGTTTAATTTTGATTCAGTGGGTTGAATTAAAGTCCCCAATGGCTCACCCTTGATCAATTTTTTCAGGATATTTTTTGTTCGACTATTGGCAATAATCGTGGGTACACCATACCGCGCTGCCATAACAGGCGCCTCCAATTTGGTCTGAATCCCGCCGCGTCCAAAGCCACGCGATTCTGATCCTTTAAATACATCTTTTAATCGCTCCAAATCAGATAAAGTTAACAAATCAAAGACCGGTGCCTTGGAATCTTCTCGAGGATCCGATTCAGCAATCCCTGGAATATCAGATAAAATAATGAATAAATCGGCGCTGACTAAATTAGTGCAGAGAGCACCTAAAAAATCATTATCACTAAATTGAATTTCCTCCGTACTCACCGTATCATTTTCATTGATGATGGGAACAATACCATTTTCAAGCAGATTTTCCAATGTATTTCGGGCGTTTAAATATCGCTGCCGGTCATGAAGGTCATCATGGGTTAATAGCACCTGGGCCGTACTGATTCCATAATCCCTGAAATAATTCCTGAAATATTCCATAACGATGGGCTGGCCAATGGCAGCCGCCGCCTGTTTATTGACCAAAGACGCGCCCGCATCCGACAAATGTTTCTGGCCCGCCGCAACGGCACCGCTCGAAACCAGCACCACCTTTATCTTTTGATTGATGAGACCGGCAATTTGCGCGCTCAATGCTTCAAAGCGGGTCGGGTCGATTTTCCCATCTTTATGGCACAGGCTGGAACTACCAACTTTAACGACAATAGTGTTTAAATCAGGCAGGGACCGTTTCATTTCAATATTCCCCAAAGTGTTTTGAAATGAGCGTTCTTTTCTTGTTGTACACGAAAATCTATGACAGTTTTTTTCATTTAGTTTAAAATCATTTTCCTTGCCACTTACCATACCAAAGTAAATTGGTCCAATTTATTTGTTGAGTATCAAGATAGAAATGGATTATCCAACTTTTTTTCAGTTTGAAAGGGTTGAAAAGCAAAATATTAGACATTTTTATTTTTTTACCCCAATTTGATTCTCCCCTATTACAGGGGAGAAAAATTATTGTACAAACCTTTGACTTTCCCCTGTAACAGGGGAAATACAAAGGGGTCAATAAAATTGCTGCACTAAACAAACTCCCAGAATCAACCCTTTTGCACAGATGTAGTTTCATCTATTTTGCCAGCGATTGGGCGACCTGCCTGTAGGCTTCTCTAAAAGGTACCCCCGATTGAACCAGTTTGTAGGCCTTTTCGGTGGCGTACAATTCATCGGTCAGAGCCGTTTGGCATTTCTCTTTATTCACCTTTAATCCTGCAACCACAGCAGTGCTGATTTCCAGGCAATCCTTCACGAGTTTTATTCCCCGCATGACCGGTTCTTTCGATAATTGAATATCGCGGTTATAACCGGAAATGAGATTGGAAGTAAGCGTTTTTGTCTGCGTTTCATAACCCAACAGAATGTGGTAACTCCCCCGCAGCAGTTCCAAAACATCGGGATTTTTCTTTTGGGGCATGATGGAACTACCGGTGCAGAATTCCTCCGGCAGGGAGAAATATCCAAATTCATCCATAGAAAATTGAATCATATCGCTGGCCAATCTATTGAGGGTCAATAAGACTTGAGATAGTCCTTGGAGCATTGCCAATTCAAATTTCCCCCGGCTCAATTGACAATAAATCGGATTCTCCTGAACCTTGGTAAAACCCAATTCAGCCGCAGTCATCTTTGTATCAATTTCGATAGGTACACCATATCCTGCGGCAGACCCCAAAGGGGATTGATCAATCAATTGAAAAACAGAATCAAGGATTTTAAGATCATCTGTCATGGAAGTTGCATAAGCATCGGCCCACATGTGAATTGAGGAAGGCATGGCCTTTTGCATGTGGGTATAGCCTGGGAAATCAATATCTCGGTTTTCTTCAGCCAAATGAGTCAAAGCTTCAATCCATACCATCGCGAGGGATTTGATCTCCACCAATTCATCCCTATAATAAAGCCGCAGGGCCGTTAACACTTGGTCATTTCGTGAGCGGGCTGTGTGGATCTTTTTCCCCACTTCACCTAATTTTTCCACAAGGTATTCTTCAATCGCCGTGTGGCAATCCTCTTGGGATACATTAATCATGAAATTACCATTTTCATGAAGTCCAATAATTTGGTCTAACGCCGAAACAAGCTGATCCACCTCTTCATCGGTTAGATATCCCATCTGCCCCAGCATCTTTGCGTGGGCCTTTGAAGCTTTACAATCGTAAGGCACCAGGGCCTGATCCAGTTCGGGATCATTCCCCACAGTAAATGCCTCAATCGCTTTGTTCAGGGCAACGCCCTTTTCCCACAATTTACTCATGGCTGGTTTCCTTCCGCCATTTGTAGGGATCCCGGCGATGCAGCACCAGGGAATGGGCTTTCAACCGAATCGCATTAATATTGATAAATCCTTGTGAATCAGTGGCGTCAAAGCCCCCTTCCACATCCATGCTGGACATATCCTGATCATAAAGGGAGGTGGGAGATTCCCGCCCAATTGAAATGACATTTCCTTTTAAAAGGGCAACCCGGACGGTTCCATCTACAGCCTCCTGACTTTTGGCAATAGAAGTGAGCAAAAAATCCATTTCCGGTGAAAACCAGAAACCATTATAGATCAGTTCGGCAAACTTGGGAATGAGCATATCCCGGATATGCATCACTTCCTTATCCATAGCGACCCCTTCTAAATCCCGGTGGGCTTCCCAGAGGATGGTTGCCCCCGGTGTTTCGTAGACCCCTCTCGATTTAATACCGATAAAACGGTTCTCCACCATATCTACGCGGCCAATACCATGCTGACTTCCCAATTCATTCAAGTATAGGAACATATCCAATCCGCCTGTTTTCACTGTCCCGTCATCCAAGTTTTTAACCTGTGTTGGGATTCCGTCCTTGAATTCAATTTGGATGACCGTTTCCTTTTTCGGGGCGTCGCTTATGCCATTGGTCATGCTGAAAACGGACGCATCCGGTCTGGCAGACGGATCCTCCAACACACCCGCTTCATGGCTGATATGCATAAGATTCTCATCTTCACTGTAGGGCTTTTTCCTTGTAGCCGTAACAGGTATTTCCCATTTATCCGCATAGGACAACAGGTCATTCCGGCCTTTAAATTGGTCTAAAAATTCTGGATCCTTCCACGGTGAAAAAACTTCTATTTTCGGATCCAATGCATAGTAAGCCAATTCAAAACGGACCTGATCATTTCCCTTCCCGGTCGAGCCATGAGAAACCATGGTGGCGCCTTCTTCATGGGCGATGTCGATTTGAGCTTTGGCCAAAACGGGGCGAGCTAAGGATGTTCCCAAAAGGTATCGCCCTTCATAAAGGGCATTCCCCTGCAATGCAGGGAAGATATAATCCGTAACAAATGCCTTCTGCAAATTTTTAATATGGACTTTGGACGCACCCAAAGTCATTGCTTTATCCTCAACCGATTTGAAATCATCTTTTTGCCCCACATCACCAATGAAGCAAATGACTTCAAAACCTTTATTCACCAGCCATTTCAGGATGATGGAGGTGTCCAATCCACCGCTGTAAGCCAATATGATTTTTTCTTTTTTCATTATATGCCTTTCTAAAATAAAAAAGCCCACCGGGACATCCGGAGGGCTTTCATCAAAATCTTTTTATTATGACTAGACGCTAGACTTTACCGGTGTCCCTCCAAATGATTGGGGCGACGTCGTTCCTGTCTATTATTGCGTCGTGTGTTCAACATTGTGGCCTGAAGCTAATGGATTAACTTAATGTAAACCAACACCTAATTGTGATATTCTTGTATTGATTTCACTTCAATTTTCCTGCCGCACAAGCGGATGGCCCTCACGGCTGCTTCTGCGCCGGAAAGGGTCGTAATCACTTCAATCCCTTTTTGGATACAGGCCCTTCCGATGGATTCCTCATCATACCGTGCCCGTGCGCCCATGGGTGTGTTGATCACCAGGTTCACTTCACCATTCTTGATGCCATCTACTACATTAGGTCTTCCCTCGCCCACTTTAAATACAGAATCAACCTGAAGGCCATTACGCCTTAATTCTTTCGCTGTTCCGGCCGTCGCCAAGAGATTAAATCCAATTTCGGTCAGATCTCGGGCGATAGGTATGATATCTAATTTATCAGAATTATTTACAGAGATAAATACGGTTCCCGAATCAGGCACTGAGTTACCGGCGCTTATGGAAGCACGGCGAAATGATTCGCCCATTGAATTTGAAATGCCCATTACTTCTCCAGTGGATTTCATCTCAGGGCTTAAGAAAATGGACTCCTCCGGGAATTTGTTGAATGGCAGTACAGCCTCTTTCACCGCCACGTGATTATTCCTGTCCCATGTCTGAAGTTCAAAATCAGAAAGGTTTGCCCCAACAGCCAATTGGGAAGCGATCCGCGCTAGCGGTGCATCCGTTGCCTTGCTTACAAACGGAACAGTACGGCTGGCTCGAGGGTTCACCTCCAAGACATACACAATGCCATCCTTATAAGCGAATTGTAAATTGATGAGACCAATGACATTTAGTTCAATCGCTAAGGCTTTGGTAATACGAATGATCTCATCCATAGCTTCGGTGGTAATTCGGTATGGCGGCAATACGCAGGCAGAATCCCCTGAATGAATTCCTGCTTCTTCAATATGCTGCATGACAGCGCCAATGTGGACCGAATCGCCATCGCAGAGTGCATCCACATCAAATTCAAAGGCATCTTCTAAAAATTCGTCAATCAAGATGGGATGTCCTTCTGTCACATCCGCATTTCGGGAAATGTAATCAATGAGTTGTTCCTTCGAATAGACAATCTCCATTGCCCGTCCGCCGAGGACATAGCTTGGGCGTGCTAAGACAGGAAATCCGATTCGCTCTGCCACCTCTACCACTTCGTCCAGTGTTCTTCCTGTGCCATACTTGGGACAAACCACATTCAACTTATCAAGAATTTTTCCGAATTTTTCACGGTCTTCTGCCAGATCAATATTTTGGGGAGATGTGCCAATAATTGGGGCCCCTGCATCGGCGAGTGCATCGGCAATCTTTAGAGGCGTCTGGCCGCCAAACTGGACCAGGACACCATCGGGCTTTTCAAACTCCACAATATTCAGTACATCCTCAAAGGTGACCGGTTCAAAATACAAACGATCTACCAAATCAAAATCCGTACTCACCGTTTCCGGATTGCAATTCACCATGATGGTTTTGAACCCTTGGTCTTTCAGTCCAAACACCGCTTGGACACAGCAATAATCAAATTCGATCCCCTGGCCGATGCGGTTGGGGCCGCCGCCAAGGATAATTACCTTTTTCCCCTCGAGCGGGGTAATCTCATTTTCTTCATCATAAGTGGAGTAGCAATATGGTGTCTGGGCTTCGAATTCAGCCGCACATGTGTCCACCACTTTATAAGAAGGATGTACTGATTCTTTTTTCCGTTGGGCCCGGATTTCCAGTTCTGTTTTTCCGCTCAAGCGTCCGATCTGTTTATCGGAAAATCCATTATGTTTCAATTCCCGTAAAGACGCATCGCTATGCGTCTCTACATTTTGCATATCCACTAGCATTTTAATCTGATTCAAAAACCAGGGATCAATTTTGGTTACATTGAATACATCTTCAATGGATTGTCCTTCCTTAAATGCCTGGCGGACTTTCAACAATCTGAATGATGTTCCATATCGTAGGGTGGACATATCCAATGACCGGGCTCGATTCACATCCGGATCCCCTTCCGCTGTAGGTTTTGGTTCTAGACCATCCAATCCGACTTCTAGGGAGCGATAAGCCTTTTGTACCGATTCCCTGAATGTTCGACCAATGGCCATGACTTCGCCCACACTTTGCATCTGTACGCCCAAATGCCCAGATGCGGACGGAAATTTTTCAAAATCGAAGCGGGGAACTTTTGTAATGATGTAATCAATGGTAGGTTCAAAAGCGGCCAAGGTTTTTCCGGTAATATCGTTGGGCAATTCATCCAAGGTGAAACCTACTGCCAGTTTTGCAGCAACCTTCGCGATCGGGAAGCCGGTTGCTTTAGAAGCCAACGCCGATGAGCGACTGACCCGTGGGTTCATTTCGATCACAATCATGCGCCCATTCTCTGGATTCACCGCGAATTGTACATTGGAACCACCCGTTTCCACCCCAATAGTTCGTAGGCATAGAATGGCCCAATTCCGCATCTGCTGAAATTCTTTATCCGTGAGCGTCATCGCTGGTGCCACCGTTACGGAATCTCCTGTATGAACCCCCATGGGATCTATATTTTCAATGGAACAAATGATAATGGCGTTGTCTGCTGTATCCCGTATGACTTCCAGCTCGAATTCCTTCCAACCCAATAAAGATTCTTCGACAAGGACTTCGGTAATGGGGCTGGCGTTTAATCCATTTTCAATCAATTCTTGGAACTCGTCATGATTATAAGCCACCGAACCGCCGGTGCCACCCATGGTGAATGAAGGACGAATAATGATCGGGAATTGCATCTTCTCCAACTGCGCCTCAGCTTCCGGCCATGAATGGACAAATCCGCCTTGAGCCGTATCAATGCCCACCGCATCCATGGCTTCTTTGAATCGCTCTCGGTCTTCCGCTTTATCAATCGCATCCACCTGGGCGCCAATCAGCTGCACACCATATTTTTCCAAGATCCCCTCCCGGTTAAGATCCATGGCTATATTAAGTGCCGTTTGTCCGCCTACCGTTGGCAGGATTGCATCTGGTTTTTCTTTTTGGATGATGGCTTCAACATAATCTGCAGTAATGGGCTCAATGTACGTTGCATCCGCCAAGTTTGGATCGGTCATAATGGTGGCAGGGTTGGAGTTCACCAAAATGACGCGGTATCCTTCTTCTTTCAAGGCCCGTGTGGCTTGCGTTCCGGAATAATCAAATTCACATGCTTGACCAATGATAATCGGTCCCGCACCGATGATCAAGATTGAGTGTATATCTTCTCTCTTAGGCATTTCTTCTGTACTAATTTTACTTCTTAATTATTATTGGAATAATGGATGATTGGATGATTGATTTGTGTATATCTTTTATTGAACCACCGCTCCATTAATCCATTACTCCACGACTTTAAGTGTTAGGGGAATTATTCCTTAAAAATTTTGTCTTTTAGTCCTTCATTCACTTTATACTTTGAAAATGTCATAACCATTTCTCCTACAAATTCATCTTTGGCAGGGTCGAATCCGGCATTTTTAGCGATAGTTTCAAAATCTTTTCTTTCTGATCCGGGGCCACCGAGGTCAACGGGATTCCCGGCGGACCACCGGCTGATTCCTTTTACCCCTATTTTGAAAACAGATTTTTCAGGTACATGGATTCCCTTTATCTCCATATAGTCGGTATGAAAAGTGAAAATACTTTCCGAATCCAAATAAACACTCACTTCAGTGATTACCCATTTTTTTGCATCTACAAATACATCCATGGTGATTTCAGGTATTGCGTTCTTTTTTAACTTGAGCGGAATTTTCAATGAATCTCGTTCCACTTTACCATGAATTTTGTAGAAAGGTTTATTGTCATGGATCGTCCGTTTTATCTCTGTGACGTGCTTCAGCATGTCTAAAAATTCGTTGGGATTCCCCTCTACTCCAGTTTTGGGCAGAATCGCAAATCCTTTGGTTTCCACTTTCACTTTGTCCGGCCGCTTATAATACATTCGGATTTTCTTTTTTGGCATCCGGAAACCGGTCATTTTTATGGAAATCTTAACATCTACCTGATAATCTTCAATCCGGTCAAATTGGGCTATAATTTTGTCACGAATGTGTTCAATAGACGGTGTCTGGGCAACCATCAAGGATGTTAACATAAAGAAGGCCGTTAGGAAAAAACGTCTCAAGTTTTAATATCCTTTTTCAAAAACACATAAACAGCAACACCAAAAAACCCGGCTGAATAGGTGCCCAGAATTCCCAATTTCTTCCCAATTTCACCCCAAGGGATGGGATCCTTAAAGGCATCCCACCACACATTAAAATATTTTACAAATAAATATGGTTCTATTTTTTCAAATATTTCTAATGGAATACCCATGATCATATAACTAATGATGATCAAAAACATGGTCCCAATGATAGGGCCAACCGCATTATTCACCAACGCAGAAAACATAAAACAAAGTGTTGCCACCATGCACATGACCAATATCGCCAGGGAAAATGAAAGGGCCATTCGAATCCATGCCTGGGACTCATCTAAGATCAGAATACCATTATCTATAGTAATGAGATCGCCAGTTCCTAAAACAAGACTACCCACTCCCAGACTCCAAAATGCACAGAATATAAGAAGTGCAGCGGTATAGATATAGGTGGCCAATAATTTTGAAACCAGAATCTTTAATCGGCTGACAGATCGTGTTAGTGTTATCCTGAAAATACCATTGGCGCCATCTGCGGCCACAGCATCCCCTGCAGCCAAAGTAATCAAAAATGGAATATGAATCCAAAGCGTATTCATAATGATATACGTTGCGAGGAATGAATTGAAAATGGATCCAACCACCATAAATGTACCGCCCAATTCCCGCACATAATCTTGGTGCAATTCACCGCTGCCATAGACAAACCCCCATAGGATCAATGGCATGAGAATGGAAATACCAATAAAACCAATATAGCTTCGCCACCGGCCAATGATTACCAATAGTTCATTATGGATCAATCCCAGCATCAGATTTGACTCTCTGTCCCCAGCTTTGATAAATATAAATCTTCCAGGCTGGTTTTCGGAATGATGGCTGAAACCTGGATATTTTTTTGCACCAACATTTCTACCATCTCAGAAATGTTCTCACGGCCTACCCCAACACGCAATATACCGTCTTTTGTTTCACAACGATGCACCCATGCTTGTTTGGAAAGAATTTCCGTAGCCGCCTCAACTCGATCCACATAAACCTCTGTTAATAGGAGATCAGAGTCTCGCAATAAATCTTCCATTTTTCCAGCAGTGATCAGATTCCCCAAACTGATCATGGCCACGTGGGAACAGATCTTTTGCACCTCATCCAATAGGTGGGACGAAATAAAAATCGTAATACCCTCTGCTGCCAATTCACGGATTAAATCTCGTACTTCTTTCATACCTTGCGGATCAAGACCATTGGTGGGCTCATCCAGAATCAACAGTTTCGGATTGGATAAAAGGGCTTGGGCAATTCCCAATCTTTGCTTCATCCCTTGGGAATAGGTTTTAACTTTGTCCTTCCCGCGGGCGCCCAAGCCAGTACGATCCAGAACCGTTTGAACACGGGCCTTATCCGTTCCTTCCATCCGCGCCAGCATATTGAGATTTGTTTCTCCTGAAAGATGTTTGTGAAAATCTGCCCGTTCAATAAGTGCACCTACCCCAGACAAAGCCAAATTTCCATACTTCTGAACCGATTTCCCTTGAATGATGACTTCCCCTTCATCAGGGGAGATTAATGCAGTCATCATCCGGATTGTTGTGGATTTTCCACTGCCATTTGGACCTAAAAATCCATAGACCGCCCCGTCCGGTATTTCCAGGTTGAGGCCATCCACCGCTTTACGGAGGCCGAAGGATTTAGACAGGTTATTTATGTTTACCATGAATTAAATCATGCCACGAGGACACAAATATTGGTATGGTGGAGTAATGGATAAACGAATTAATGGACAATTTTATTTTTTCACACCTATTACCAGTTGGAATATCATTTTCGAGCATGGTCATCCACATCTGTTCAACACTCCACTCATCCAATTATCCCTTTTCCCTTGCCATCATATCTACAAACTGTTGAAAAAGATATCTGCTGTCATGGGGCCCCGGACTGGATTCCGGATGATATTGGACTGAAAAAGCAGAGATATCATTGCATCGAATCCCTGCATTGGTATTGTCATTTAAATTGATGTGGGTTTGACTCACATTGCTCGGCAAAGTTTTTGGATCCACAACAAACCCATGGTTTTGACTGGTAATTTCAATGACGCCATTATCTTCATACCGAACAGGGTGATTGATTCCTCGATGACCAAATTTGAGCTTATAGGTTTTGGCCCCCAGTGCCAAGGCCAGGATTTGATGTCCCAGACATATTCCAAAAATGGGTTTCTTTCCTAAAAGATTTTTTACCATTTCAATGCCGTAAGTTACCGCAGCAGGATCTCCGGGCCCGTTACTTAAAAATATACCATCCGGGTCAAAAGCCAAAATCTCCTCTGGAGAAGTTTTTGCAGGGAAAACAGTGACATTGCATCCGTGAGATTCTAACAGACGAAGGATATTATGTTTAATTCCATAATCTAAAGCGGCGACTTTATGATTGATTGAATGATTGTCGGCCTGCGTTGAAGCTTCGGCGGTCTTTGATGATTGGATGATTGATTGATTGGATGACCATGAATATGAATCTTTGGTAGTGACTTCTTTGGCCAAATCCAACCCTGCCATGGATGGCACTTTGGATAGCTTTTCCTTCAGACTGTCTAAATCTAAATCAACAGAAGAGATAATCCCATTCATGGCCCCTTCATCACGGATATGGCGCGTGATGGCCCGCGTATCCACATTTTGAATACCCACAATTTTGTGTTCATCTAAATATTTGCCGATGGACTGGGTGGATCTCCAATTGGAAGGAACATCTGTTTCTTCCTTAATCACAAAGCCGGCCACTTGAATTCGCTCCGATTCAATATCCTCCGGGTTTACACCATAATTTCCGATATGGGGCGCCGTCATCGTAACGATCTGCCGGCAATAGGATGGGTCCGTTAAAATTTCCTGATAGCCGGACAAACCCGTATTAAAGCACACTTCCCCGGTGGTTTCACCCACATACCCGAAGGCGGTTCCCTGAAATGATCGGCCGTCTTCTAATAATAGAATTGCCGGCTGTTTATTTCTCATGAAGCAAGTTTCTTGAATACCCACTCAAGGGGTCCTGTATTAAATTTTGATTTCCAAACCACAGCAAACACAATTGCACTGACGTTAAAAGTGAGCCCCGCAACCCATACCATTTCTATCGATTGATGGTAAAGGAGTCCCATGGATTCTAAAATTCCCATCCCAATGATAACGTGAGCCACGTAGAAGGTTAAGGATAATTGTCCGGTTTTTACCAAAGCAGCTATAAATTGATTCTCCGATAATTTTTGAGCCATATGAATACAAAACATGATGACCGCAACGGCGGTTCCCGCCCCGGCAAAAATATATTGGGGCATGGGAGGCATTGGGCCCGTTTTCACTAAATCAACCAATACCGGCTCTACAGTTTCGACGGATTGAATTAAAATTTTAGAGAGCACTTCTGTACCAATCGCAACGAGGGAAGCGTGGATAAAAATCTTTTTTCTTACTACTGCGTTAGCCACATTCTGACGCCCCAGCCAAATACCGATAAATAAAAATGCCGCCCAGGGAAACACCGGGTGAAAGCCATTAAAGAAAATATGGCGAAGCATGCCCGAGGCCGTCCAAAATCCTGAATATTCAAGTGTATCCCAATTCCACCCTGCTTCATAATTAAAGGGAATGTTTAGGACTAACCATCCAATAACAAAAGTAACTGATAATACCCACAAGTTGCGGTTAGGAACCATAAAAAGGAAGGCGGAAATGCCGATATAAAAACCGTAAAAATGGAGAATATCCGCCGGCCAAATGGGGGAATAACTTAGGCCGAGCACAACAAGTAAAACTGCCCTTATCAACAAACTGTTTTGATCTTTTTTAATCGCGACGGCATCACCGGATTCTACCGAACTCCGGGTCATGAGTGCAATCCCCACACCGGCTAAGATAACAAACATGGCGGCAGCGCGACCTTCAATCAAACTTGTGCCCCAAATCATCCAATCAGGGCCAGAAACAGCACCCATCACTATCTTATAATTCACCAAGACCATCCCAAAAATGGCAATGGCCCGGGCCAGATCAAAACCGGTGATTCGACCCGAGTGCATTATATTAATTCACTTCTAGAAAATAAAAAAAAACGGCCACCCTTCAACAAAAGGGCGGCCGTTGAGAAAATATCCATGGCAGAAATTCTTAACATTTTAGGAAACTTAAAACAGGATTAATCATCAATTTAAATATTTTTCAACCACCTGGGTTGCAATAACCAAATCCTGGGCAGCATTGCCGATTGAATTAAAAATGGTAATCTCTGAATCTGATCCTCTTCCACTGATGTTTCCTTCAACCAATTCACCCAATTTTCCTTCTATATAATCCCAACTGTAGGCCCCTTCTGTAATCGGAACCAAAATATCTCCTGCTTCAACTTCACTTGCCGGTAGGTGATCAATATATACTTTTGAATTTTGTATCGTGTCGGTCGATAATTCTCTCGTATCCGGTTTATGGGCCCCAACAGCATTGATGTGTGCGCCAAGTTTTACCTGATCAAAATTGAATAGGGGCTTTTCACTGGTTGTGGCCGTACAAATAATATCCGCATTTTTCAGGTCATCCTTTCTTCCCGGCTGAACGATTTCGTCGAATGCATTGCAAAAGTTGGCTGTTTTCTTCTCCGATCTGCCAATCACTTTGACGGATTTCAATTCCCGAACGTGTCGGATGGCTTCAATCTGAGTTTGAGCCTGGGCCCCCGTTCCAAAAATGACCGCAAAAGATGCATCCCGATTCGCCAATAAATCTGTGGCCAATCCGGAACCGGCTCCCGTTCTTAGCGCCGTGACAGATTTCCCTTCCACCAAAGCCATTAGATTTCCTTCGATTGCATCCATGACCAAAATGACCCCATTGATGAGGGGCAGTCCTTTTTGCGGATTATCAAAATGCACATTCACCAGTTTTATGGTCATGTATTTTCCACCCGTGATATAAGCGGGCATGGATAGGTGCAGGGCATTCTGATCTTTCATGGTAAGGTTGATACGATTCGGAACGATGGCTGTGCCATGGCTCAGGGCTGTAAAGGCCTCTTTCATGGCCTCGATCGCTTCTGCCATGGAGACGGCGGACTGAACATCCTCAGCCGAATAAAATGGCAAATTCATGAATTAGAAATGGTATTATTTTTTAGTGAGAGCCCAGGAGCCATCCCAGTCATCGCCGGGGGGATTATCGCGATAATGTTCACAGCGGGGTATGTATATGCGGCTCGGATTTGTTTTCCGTCCGGGAAACATATCCTCAAGTGCATCCGATGCCTTGAATGCTCCGATTGCCTTTTCCCAATCCTGGTTTCTGTACAAAGCCACTGCTTCATGGTAGGCCGGGAGAAGCTTATCATAACCGGCGGGCATATCGCCGGCTTCAGCTATAAGCTCAAACACTTGGGCCGGTTCCGATTTCCCCATCACAATAACATAATCCAAGTCACGCCAAATGAATTGATCCTTACACACTTTGTAGGTTTCTTCCGCCACCTGGATATAAACACCATATTGTTTTGCTGACGCCTCTAATCGTGCCGCCAGGTTCACCGTATCGCCCATCATGGTATAGTTCATGCGCATGGTGGAGCCCATATTTCCCGTGACCATTTGTCCGCTGTTGATCCCGATACGGTTTTGCATATGGTGGACAATTTCCGGCCAGCGGTCTCCGTCGGACTGCCATTTCTTGCGCAATTCGTCCAACCGTTTTTGCATTTCGATGGCTGTGAGACAGGCCCAGTATTCATGATCATCTACCGGTGCGGGCGCACCGTAAAAGGCCACAATTGCATCACCGATATATTTATCCAAAGTCCCTTTCTTATCCAGAAGAATATCCGTCATTTCTGTCAAAAATTCGTTCAGAAGCTCCACCAGATCGGAAGCTGACAGTTTTTCCGAAAAAGCTGAAAAGCTCTGAATATCCGTAAAGAATGCCGTGTGATACCCTTCATTCCCGCCCAGTTGAGGTTCCTCTTTGGCATCGAACATTTGATCAATCAGATCGGGTGATATGTAGGTCCCAAAGGTATCTTTCAAAAATCGTTTATCCTTTTCCACCACCAAAAAGTTATACAGGAATATCCCCCCGTAAGTACCGATCATAGCCAGAGAGGGGCGTACCGCCTCCCACATGATCAATGCAGAGAAAAATTGGCTGTAGGAATAGAGTATCCACCCAATCACGCCAACCAGTGGAACGGGCAGGGTATACAACGGTTTTTCCGGCAGACTCACTAGAACACCTAAAACAACACAAATCATAATAATGATAATAAAAGTTTGGGATCGGTCTTTGGGCTGGACAAATTCACCTTTGAGAATACTGTGCATCACATTGGCATGGATTTCCACTCCGGCGAATGTTTCCTGGACCGGTGTATTCCGAAGGTCCATCAACCCCGGTAAGGAGGCGCCCACAAGTGCCACTTTCCCTTCCCAATACTCCGGCGGCAGCATTTCAGGGTCAAAACAATACATGTAGGGTAAATAATAAAAGGTCTGGAAAGGGCCATAATAATTCACATACATGCGCCCGTGATCATCAATGGGAATCTCACGTATGACTGTGTCCGTGGTATCAACAAGGCGCAGGACGTTGTTTTCAAAATCATAATCGAAGCCACCATCCTTTTTGATGCCGAGGACATCAATAGCCGCCGACATAACCAGGCTGGGATAGACATGATCCGGCCCTTCAAAATAAATGGCCGTCGGCGCACGGCGAATAATCCCATCCTCATCCTGTGGAAAGTTTGCTGAACCAGCCCCCACCGATGCAGATAAAAGGTTTACATAGGTATTTCCAACCCGATCCGCTTGAGGCAATTTGGACTTGGCTTCTTCCGATATTCCCTGGATGATATGATTTTCATAAAAATAACCTTCCGGTTCCGTATCCATTTTATATAAAAAGTTGAGTGTATCCTCTTCTTCAAAGACCAGGGCATGGTAAGCCTTTTGAGAGTTGTAGGTGGCCTCCAAAAACATGGCCGGATCATTGCTGGTTAAATATTGGCCTGTAACATCGGCTAACGCTTTATTTTGAGGCACGTTTTCTGATGTTAGTGCATTCACCAGATCATAGTTAAACGTGTTTTCCTGATCAAAAATAATATCGAAAAGGAGGGCAGCGGGGTTTCCGGATGTAACAGTATTAATTAACCGCCCGTGATAAGCCTGGGGCCAATCGAAATAATGTCCGAGTCCCCCTTCCTCCGGGGGTGCCACAGATGTATTGTCAATATCTATCACCACCACATCATCAATGGACATCTGCTCTACGCCGGCCGTGCGGGCCCGCATGCGACCGTCGTATGAAAGGAATTCATAGCCGTCTAATAAGGATTTTAGAAAAGGGACTTCGTAGGTGCCCCACCCGATGAGGAGGGCCACAACAAGACCAATGGCAGCGCCAATGCTCAGTCGTTTTACGAGATCAGACACGATTTATTAAAGACCAGTTATCCGTATTTTTTGACCCCTTTGTGTTTCCCCTATGACAGGGAAAAATTCTTGTCCGCCGAAGCGATAGCGTAGGAGGAAAAGAGGGGTCTATATATGATAAAACAAAATTAAAGACCATTTTTAAAAATCGTTATTGGAGGAGACAATGGGGTATACAAAATCAATTCTCGTCTTTGGCATCCTGTTCTTTATTCCATTTAACAAAATCCAATCCTGCATCCGCATCCTGGTCAAATTTGAACATGGAATATTTCCCATCCTTCCGGACGTTGATCTGCATCCCCTCTACCAAACTAACCCAATCTTCTAAAGAGACTTCGTAAGGCCCCGCCACTTGGGTTGGTGCTTGGGTTTCCTTCACAGGACCCAACTTAAATTTTGGCGCACCTCCCGGCGGTTGAAAGCCTTGCTTCTTTTGTTGGGTCCGCGCTTCAGTCACATTTTTGGCTGCATTCACATCCACCTTGCCATCATAGACCAAGACAGAACTTTCTTCCTGGCCCGCTTTGGCGCGGTATTTGGTACCACGGATAGCCGCCACCGCTGTGGGCGTCCGGACGGCCACATTTTTCTTTTCACCAAAGGCTGCCTTGGCCGCCACCCAAACATCCCCTTTTTTAAGGGTGGCGCCAAAATTCTTTTCCATGGGTTTTACGTTGGCTTCGGTGATCTCCAGTTCTGAATTTTCACCGATCCGTAACTTTCCGCCACCGACCAAGGTGATTTCACAACGGGATTTGGCTAATGTTTTGACCACATCCTTTTCTTTGATGGGCATCCTGGGCATGGCTTTTTTGAAAGCACCTGTCCCGCCCGATTGAACCTGAACACGCCCTAGAGGTAAGGTGACTTTACCAAATTCCTTTTGTCCTAAAGTAAAGGAACTAATGCAAAAGGCAATAAATAAAATTCGTTTTATCATTTCATGAGAACCATCTTTTTCGTATCCTGATAAAGACGAATGCCGGTGGTTGACGTGACCTCAAGGCGATAGAGGTAAACTCCGGAAGGCAGTTGCCTGCCATTGTCGTCCTTTCCGGCCCAGATAAAACGATGATTTCCTTTCCCTAAGGATTCATTTACAGCAATGGCATTCAATTCTTCACCAAGAAGATTATACACTTTCAGGGTGATCTTGGCGTCCTCAATGAGAGAAATGCGGATATTGGTCACCGGGTTAAAGGGGTTCGGTGTATTTTGGGCCAATTCGAATGATTGAGGCACCATGCCCAACAGATCCAATTGATCTTGGATATCGTCGGCAGGACCAACCATGAGTTGAAAGTAATATGGGTTTTCAGTTCCCTGTGAAGTGAAAGTGACTTCTTTTTCTGAACGAAGGTTATAAACCAAACCAAGGGCTGTATCCACCAGACGCACATCCTGATAACCCGGAATGGATACCACATCCTCGAGTTCAAGGGTTACAATACCTTTGATGTTTGTCCTTGCGGCCAATGTCCATGATTGAGTCTGTCCATTTTCAGAACGGATATCCTGGCTGTAGCGGCCGCCCCGGTCGGACCAGGTTTGGTTTTCAAAAGCAACCGAAATATAATCACCGATCACCGGCGGTTCCCGGCGGTCGTGCTTATCCCATTCATCGCTGGCATCCGGATGGGTGCCAAAAACGTTGACTACATCTTCTTTGTTACCGGCTTTGGCAATGAAATTCGCTTCCCAGCCATCCTGCTCAAATTCATCATCTCCATCATTGGAAATGCTTTCATCACCTTGGATGACGCTCACAAAATTAAAGCGAATAGACGCGGACCCATTGGCAAACACCCAGGCCCCTTCACCTTGATTGAGCCTGGTAGTGGAGGTATAATTTGTACCATTGTAGGTATGAAGTGTCGGTTCAATATCGCCTTCGATATACACGGCCTGATCGTTGATACCAATAGGAAAATCATAGGGTGTGGCAATCATATTCCACCCGGGAGAAAGGCTAATTGAGGGTGGATTCATGAGTGGGGTGGATTTTCCGTCGCCGATGATAATGGGTGTTCCGTCTTTTGTAATTAACCAATACGATTTACCATAGGTAAATGCGCCGGAATTTTCCTGGTACCCATTGCCCGTCCAGCGGAAGAAGCGCCAGACCTTGGGATCAGCTTCACCCAATTCATCAAGGACAGCATTCATGGATGAATTCTGCAACTGCCCCGCCGCGGAAATCATAATATATGATTCATTCGGTGTATTGATCATATGTAATTGGTTGAAATCAACCCTGATTTCGTCGATACCTGAATAGGATTCCCGCCCGCGGGTGTCGACGGCCTTGATTTCGAACAAAAGACCCCGTGAGGTTATATCTGATGCCGATATGGACCCTTCCCAAGTATCCCCGCCGGTTTTGGACATGCCGGACGTTTGCTTATTTTGGTTTCCGCCGACATAATATTCAATGGCTACACTCTGAACACCATGTGGAGAATTAATGTTCAATGCTATGGTCACATCCTGGCCTTCCGCCGCGCCGGTAGTCCCTGTGATGCTGCCCACATCAATGTCCGGCCCGGACATATCTTCTAATACTAAGCGGATATCCTCAGAAACCGGCCAAGTGAAATCCTGTGACTGCCCTTGGGGTTCATTTTTATCCGGCATATTGTTGTTATTCATATCAAAATACCCGCTGATGAAATAGGACTTTCCATCCTCAAGGGTCCAATTGAAGCCATAGAAGCGTACAAAGGGCGGATCTTCACCAAAATTAAATTCATGAATCGGCTGGGTTGTTGTAGGATCCTGTCCTACTTCCCAGACACCGAACCACACCTGACCTGGGGTCAATTCCTCCTGTAGCACAACTTCTACGTGAATAGTGATATCGTCCCGGCCTTTTTTCAACTCAAGCGAACCGGCATTGCCCTGTTTATTGGTAATGTTAAAGGCCAAAGATATAGCGCCGTATTCAGTAGCATCATCCCACTGATCATCGCCGTTTTGATCCACGAAAACGATCAAATTGTAATCGGCGCCGTCATTAATGGTATTATCCCACACTTTGGACGAATAATCCCCGGGGAAATTATGGTCACCCAAATCCCAATGAATGGTGGTATTGGACCAATAATTGGGGTCTTTGCCTGGCAGGACCAAGCCAATCCATACCTTGCCGTTAAAGGTATCATTGCTTTTAAAGGAAACATCGATGCCCTCGGTGCCACCTGTACCACCATAAACGTCTGCTTCATAGCGGGCCGTGCCGCTGATAGTTCCGTGGTTATTTTCGCCGCTATTATCGGTAATCGTCGTCGTGGATTGATCATCAAACTGGTAGAGAAGATGAACGCTACTTCCCGCAGCATAACGACTGGAGGGAATACCAGGGAAACCGGCCTCATCCCGTATGCGGATTTCATCCATGGCACCGTCAAACTCAACACCGATTTCCATTTTATTATCCGAACTTGGGAATTTACCCGTAAAATCAATACTGCCTTTTTCGTTGCCGTCGATAAACAGTTTTATTTTACTGCCGTCTCCCTCAATATAGTAATGATGAAATTTTTGATCAAAAACGCCGGATTCATCCACGGTCATTACTTGACTCCCGCCATCAATTTCTACTGCGAACTTACCGTTATCATTTCCATCACTTAGAAATAAAAATAGATTTTTATTGGCTGAATTATTCAGATGAAACAAAAACTGAGAACCTGAACTGGGTTTCTGATGGAATTTTGCCCAGGTTTCGATACTCCACTTTGCTTCACCTTCGATTGGAGAATCCACTTGAATCCGTCCACCCGGCCCAAAATCAAATGAATAACTGGACACGCCACCGCCACTCCAATCCTGTTTGGCGCCGTCCTCAATCCACTTTTTGATCTTATCTTCATCTGCCTGAGAAAGGTTAGAGCCGCCTTTGGGCATGCGCTCACCGAAAGATGCATTCCCTACAATCTTCTGAAACAAGACAGAATTGGCTGGGTCACCGGGTTTGACGCGTTTGAACCCCGAATATCCCTGGGCATCCACATCCACCAATTCCTGATAGCTTCGGGATGCTGTTAAGTTCAATCCGCCGCTCACATTGCCGCTATTATGGCAAGAAGCAGTACAGGAGTTATTCCAAATGGGCTGAATCTCGCTGTCGTAGTTTTGACCAATCAATAATGCAGAAAAGATTGATATTAATAACAGGTGTCTCATTTCCCACCTCCAATCATGAACATGGAACCACCGCCGGTGGGCGGGTCCGGAGGCTCAGGCAGATCTGCTTCAGCACCGGCCTGCATGGCTGCATAGGCGCCGCCACCGGCCAGAACGAGAAGAATTAATGTATTCCGCAACCATTTGCTGCCGCCTTTTTTCTTTGGTTTTGCTTCCGCGACTTCTTCTTCAACCGGAGCCGCAATACCTGCTTTGGCCAGAAGATCAGCCGGCGGCTGGAGGCCCACCAGTTCCCAGGCCACAATTTGGATCTGGGTCAGGAGTCCGTCCACTTCGCCTTTGTAGGTTTTACTGACCGTCTTTTCGGTCTTCCCTGATTCCACGGAAAACATCCGTGCTTCAATGGTATAGGAATTCCCGATTTTCCCGAAAGAGCCGGTAATCATTTTTTGCACACCAAGCAAGGCGCCAATCTCCGCCGCACATTCCGCCGAGGTACAACCAGATTGCTGGAAGCCCTGTTCTTCCATGATTTCACTCATCTGGGTTCTTTCTACCATGATCAGCGCATTTGTTTGAACCAGCTCCGAACCGAGCCTCTGGGTAAGGACTTGTGCTTCCTGGGCTGTAATGCCTGAACCTTCAAAATCCAGCACAGCGGCGGTGGGTTTGGCCTGCGCACCTTCGTCAACCTGAGCGAAGATAAGCGAGGCAAAAATGAAAAATATTGGAATAAATCGTTGTATGCTCTTCATGAGAGACTCCCGTTTACCTACAAACTTAAGGAAAAGGTAATGCAAAACCTGTGATACAGGCAACAAGGTAAGTGTTATGCCGATATAAATAAAAATGGGCGAAAACAGCCCGAAAAGAGGGGGAGAATGAATGTAAGATTGATTGGATGAATGGATGTGGGACGAGCATCCTGCTTGCCCGCCTGTGGTGTGGCTCTTTTACAGGGAGACTTATAATCAACATCAATCAGACATTCTGAATTCCGACGAAACAAAATTCAGAATGTCTAATTATTTCAAGAAAATCATCCGTCTACACTTCATTACGACGGATAAACCCTCCAAGGGCGGACAAGTCTTCCTCATTTTAAGAAAATCATCTTCCTGGTTTTGTTCAGAACAATTTTACCCTGTGCATTCCGGATCATGGCGTGGTAAAAATACACACCTGTGGATACTTTATCGCCCATACCATTTCTGCCATTCCAGATGAATGAGTAGTAACCGGCAGGACGGTTTTCATTAACAGCCAGCCTGGTGATTTCTTCACCGAGCAGGTTGTAAATGACCAGATCTAGCTGGGCATCCTCTTCCAAACTGATCATGATGGAGGTCTGAGGATTAAAGGGGTTGGGATAGTTTTGACTCAAAGTAAATGCATCCGGGTAGAGATTCACACCGGCATTGTTCTCTTCCACAAAGTCTTTTGTTCCAATCACCAGCCTGAAATCCTGCCTTAAGTAGGAACCTGACCCAGTATTGGCAAAGCGGTAACTGCTGTCCCATTCCAGGTTTTTGGCCTGCTTGGTGGTCTTGTTGATCAGGAAAACATCGTACTCTTCAGGAATATAACCCAAACCATCAAATGTAATATATGTCCGCAGGCCGTTGGTTGGGGCAAACACCTGGAGGTCCCAGTAATGTCCTGTTTCATTCGGCTTACGGATATCCATGGCATAGAGGTCCGGTGTTTCTTCCCGCTCCCGGTTATCAATCCGCAGAACGATATCACCCATTACAGCAGGCGGTTCAAATTCATCCAGAGGATCATATCCATCTTCAGCAAAATTCCGCACACCCACCGCATTCAGTTCATCCCGGGCATTGCCGGTGGTGGCAACAATATCCACAATCCACTCATTGGCATCCATGGGGATATTGTCCGGATCAAGCGTTTTGGCCATTTTACCAAAGCCGCCGCCGCGAGCATCAATATTTAATTTGGTGTCCCCGCCGGATTTGAAAATATATCCTTCCCATGGCTGCAATGAACCAACACTGGTCCAAGCCCGATTCCAAGTGTAAATAGAGCCCGCATCGCGAATGTTTTCATCATTCTCAGTGTAAACATTATCCAATGAAACATTGAAGTTGTAGGGACTGCCAAAGAATTTCCATTGGCCGGGGGTCACACCAATTCCGTAAGGCGGATCAGTTGGCGTTGAGGTCCCCTGTCCAAAATCAAAACTGAGGTTTGGCGTTTCCGAATATTTATCCGGGTCAAAGATGAAGAAATAGGCATTGCCCATGGTTACCGATGATGGATTTTCCTGCCAGCCGTTATTGTAGGCAAACAGGCGGTATTTAAATTCGTCCGGTTCGCCCATGATGGCCGTAATGGCCGGTTTGGCATTACCCACATCAAAGGGAATGGAGAAGAATAAATAATTGGTTGAATCGGTCCCGCCAGGGATACCGCCCGACCAATGGTCAGCGGTTGTTATACTGCTTGCGGTCCGGACGCGGACGGAGTGGAGTTGCCCCTCGCCGGGCCATACACGGCGGTTGCCCACATTATCTTCCGCATCAATCCAGTATTCCAGGCCATCTTCTTTTACATCACTGCCGGGGATGCTCACGGGGCCGCTTAACAGATCTACCGTTACAAACCCGCTGCCGGAACCGGAACGGCGGTAATGGAGGTTGGCGTATTTCACACCGGAGGCACCATCCGTTACCGTTACATTAATCGACGGTGTTGTGGAGCCCGCATCAATCGTTGTTAGCGGATTCGGATGGTCAATGATTGGCGGGGTAATGTCTACACCGAAATCAATCGTATCGTTGGCCCAAGTAATATTGCCAGCCATATCCCATATTTCCATATGCCAGCTATGATTTCCATCCGGTATGGATTGAGGTGCATCCACATAGACTTCTTCGTTATCATTATCATAATTGACTTGGCTGGGGTCAAATTTTGCATAGTGCTGTTCATTTACAAAAATGTGGTATTCTTTAATCCCCGAAGGGTAATCCCCGGTCATTTCCCAGCGGAACTGGGGTTGGTCGCTGACCCATGATCCATCGTTGGGCCAATGGATATTGAACTCATCCGGCGGTTGTTCATCGAACCGCGCCGTCACTACCGAGGCACTGTCCTCGGCTTCATTTCCAAGCTCATCCACCAGCCAGACTTTGAAATTCCATTCACCCATTTCCGGTACTTGTACTCCGGCCGAATTCACATCGAACTGCGTTGAATCTGGGTGACGATCAATATATTCAGGATATTGATCGCCAAGCTTCACAAAAGCACCCAAAAATTCACGGCCGTAGTCCCCTTCATCAGGGTTGTCCCATGTAATCGTAAAATTATTATCCGGGCTCCAGCCATCGGGTGCAATGGCAATATTGGATACGGGTGGCGGTGCACCAGAGACTTGCCGCTCAATGATATAAAGATCGGTTACGCGAATTGCATCGGCAATATCCACGCCCACGCGGAATTTGAAACCGGTAATACCAGTCGCTTTGACTTTAACGGATGCTTCACCCTTGGTAGTGACGGAATCATATTCTACGATGGTCACATGTTTATCCGTCGGACTGATGAACCATTTCACCCGTTCTTCATCGGTCACAACATTGCCCTGGTTATCGTTGGTTTTGATAGTGACTTTGAATTCCTGGTCGCGGGAAAGGTAAGTTGTATCCCGTTCAATGGGAGAAATATCATCCGCCAGTTCTAAAATATATTTGCTGGCGCCGAACTCATAGGCCCCAATATCCGTTGTTCCTATTCGGTAGTAATTACGAATATCCACTTTGGGGGCATTTTCACCGCCAAATTCATCTACACCGGCATCGATCAAGGGACTGGTGAAACTCAGTCTAAAATCGCCACCGGCAGGGTTTTTAAACTTCGGTTTTTCTTTAAACATGGTGGCGGGATCATACCATGACTGGCCTTCACCATCATCAATGCAGAGATATCCAATCGCTGTCTTGGATGGATCTCCGAACAGAATCGCATTATCGTTGCCGGATTTATTGTAGAAAATGATATTGTTGTACCAGGTGCCGCCATTTTTATCAAACCAGATGCCGCCGCCGCCATGGGCTGGATTGTTGTTTTGGTCCATCATCACATTGCTGACAATAGTATTATTCACACCGACAGATTGACCCTGAACCCCGTCTCGTTCTTCAATGTAGACATAGATGCCGGCACCCCCACCATAGTTACCTTTCGCCACATTCTTCACCACTAATGAATTCACCAGGGTGTAAGGTGCATAGGCGTGGATGGCCCCACCTCTGGCGCCACCGCCATTCCTTCCTTCGGCATAGTTGTTTTCAAAGATACAGCGGGAAAAGAGGATATTATTTTCTATATCGGTCCGCCATCCACTTTCCAAAAAAACAGCGGCGCCCTCGGCTGACCTGTCGCTATTTGCTGTACGGGCGATATTGTTTTTAAATCGGCTATTGATAAATTTGGCGGTCCCTCCATTTTCAATATTAACAGCGCCGCCCATGGCACTTTCGGTATTGCTGTCAACAGAATTCCACTCAAACAAACAATTTTTAAATAGCGGGTTAGAGGGATGATTAGAATCAGAAGTTTGTGTGTAAACAGCGCCCCCCCTTGTACTGGCGCTGTTATTCTTAAAGGTACAGCCGTAAAACACCGGAGAAGCGTCCATCAGGGCGATGGCACCGCCGGCTCCCTGTTCACCCTCGCCGCCGCCTGCATGGTTATCATCCCAGACACAACGGATAAATTTAGGAGACGGATATCCCTCTACATTCTCCTGTTTGTCCGGATCCCAGTATTGGCCCCCTTGAATTCCAATGGACCCGGCCATGCGCCCGCTTCCGCCATTGGACTGACCGCTGCCCCGTTTGAAGGTGATATTTTTGAAAACCAAAGTACTGTCATAAGCACCCTGGATAAGGAAATGCCGGCCGCCGTGTTCGGCGTCTAAAATAACTTCTTCGACCTTGGCGTTCGGATCACCGGTAATCCGCAGCTGTTTGCCGGTATCCAGCCTGATTTCTCTGTTTTCGGGCCCGTTATGGGTCCCCGCCAGCAGGACGATTGTATGACCGGCTTTAGCCGAATCAATAGCCGTCCTTAAATCAGAAAAAGGCGCTTCTGCATTGCCGTCATTGTCATTATTGCCGTCAATTGCCACATACCAGTTTGGGCCCCGATACATCGGTATGCCCTGTACGATTTCAGAAAAATCACCCTGATTCCCTTTTTCATTTACCGCTGCAACAGCAAAATAATATTCCGCTTTATTGAGCAAGGTGTCAGCGGTGGTATAGGTATTGGTGGTCACGCTGGCTATACTGTCCGCTGAAGTGGGCGTAAAACCCGCTGTGGTTGACATATATACTGTGTAGGAAGCCAAGTCTGATTCCGTATTGGCGTCCCACTCAAGCGTAACATACTTATGAGACGCTTTGGTCTTTAACCCGGCAACTTTTGAAGGATAGGGGCTTTTATCGAGTTCATGCTCATAGGCGCCCATATCAGGGCTGGAGGCGGGAGGTGTCGGGCGGATATTCCCGGCTAAGTCTTTTGTCGGCGCATTCACATCATCCATGCTGGAGACGCCTTTGCCAATTAAATAACTGGCATCGGATAGCGTATAAACATGGTTAGTGGTATCGGTGAACTTGGGGTCCACATCATAAACATGTTCATATTGCAAATCCAAACCGGTAGAGCCGCCTACATTGTTGTAATCCCATACAATCTGGGTTTGGTGAACATGCCCCTCAAAATTGGGCCCCTCAGCCGCTTCGTTGCCCCAGATGATATTATTAAACCAATATCCCGTCTGGTCATTGTCACCGCTAAACCTGATGCCGCCCCCTTCACCCGTCAAGGTACCATTCGTATCTTCAGAGCGGTTGTCTGTGATTGTATTATTGACTAAATAGGAACTGCCGACCACATTGCGCTGGTTATCCGAGTCCCAACGGGTTTGGACATCGGCATAAACACCGGCGCCTGATGCTTCCGTACCCACGTTTTTCACCACATTTTTATTCCCATAAATAAGGGAACTTGTGAGAGTGGTTGGTGACCCGATATAAATACCGCCGGCGCGGGCGCCATAGCCATCCGATTTAACCGTGTTATTGCGAACAATAGTCCTGTCAATAACAATATTGTTTGTTACCTTAGGTTCCCAATCCCAGCGCACCATGATGGCGCCGCCGTAGGCCCAGTCATTATTGTTGTAGACTTGGTTATTTTCAAAGATACAATCAGTAATTTGCGTTTTACCGCCATTGCGAATTTCAATTGCGCCGCCGCCCACATCATAAAAATCCGACCCCGATTTACTGACAGAATTATTCTTAAACGTACACTTGCGAAACGCCGGATTAGATTGATCGCTGTCAACAAGCACCGCGCCGCCACTTTGAACAGCGGAATTGCTATCGAAGGTACAGGATTCAAATATGGGTGAAGTGCCATCTGAAATAGAAATAGCGCCCCCTTGGGCCCAATTGCCCGTAACAGAATTTTCTTTAAAAATACAGTCCACAAATTTTGGTGTGGCAGTATAATACACATTTTTGGACCCATCCCAGTATGAATCGCTGGATATGGATATCGAGCCCCCTCGATCATATTCACTTTTCTTTTTCCCATTTTGGAAAGTGAGACCGATGAATTGATAAGAAGAATCAATGGTGCCGCTTTGTTGGGAACGGATTTCCAAGTGGCGGCTGATACCGCTGGCATCTAAAATGGTTTTTTCTGCTCCATTTTGGGAAGTAACAACCAAGGCCTTGCTGGAATTGCCATAGATTTGAATGTTTCGATAACCTATACCCTGATAGGTTCCGTCCGTGAACATAATCGTATCCCCGGCAGCAGCTTTATCAATTGCTTTGGTCAATGTTTTAAGGGGAGAAGATTGACTGCCTTCATTGTTATCGGCGCCACCGGAATCCGCCAGGGCTATCCACCAAACAGGCCCGGTGTATTCGGGTGTAATATCTATAGAAGCCGAGGCCGTTCCTTCATATCCTGATGAATTCACCGCGGAAACCCTGAAATAGTAGCGCGTTGCATTATTTAAACCGGTAGAAGTGTGGGTATTGGTCGTTACAGAATCAACCAAATAGGTTGATGAGGCCGTAAAACTGGCCGTGTGGCGATACACATAATATTTTGCCAAATCAGATTCTGTATTGGCTGTCCATGTTAGGGTTACGGAGCCATCGCCGCCCTTGGCTTTTAGCCCGGCCACCTGGGCCGGATAGGGCGTCGTTGAAAGGGTATTTTCATAGGCCCCTAAATCGGGGTTGGAACCAGACGGATTGGGTCTGGTTGCACCGGCGATATCAGTGGTGGGTGCGCTGTATCCTTCATAGGTAGAAATACCGGCGCCGATTAAAGCGCTGCGGTCGTGTAGGGCATAAGGGGTTGAGCCTGATCCGACAAAACTGGGATCGGTCTTTACATTATTATCGCCAAAAGAACTGGCATCAACATATTGGATACTGTTGTTCGCAAAACGGAAATCCATACTCCAGCCATCGCCATAATAAATGGAAGAATCACGTTCAGTATCGCTGCTGGCTGCATTGTCCCAAATAATGGAATTAAACATGAAAATTTGCTGTTCATTTTCCGTGGCAATCGCGCCGCCATATCCCTTCCTTGTACTGGCCCCCTTGGCCCCATTTTTTGTAAAAGTTGAATTGATAATGACCAGCGTACCTTCCATTTTATAATCCGACCCCGTCCATGTTCTATTGATGCCGGAATAAATGGCGCCGCCACGCCCGTCATTATAACTGGTGCCCCATGATTGTACGGATTTGCCTCCCGTGGCTTTATTATTGGTAAACAAGCCATTGGAAATGACAACCTTGGCCCGGTTTCTTACGGAGATGGCGCCCCCTTCAGCCCGCTGGCCGCCATTGGTCCCCGCCTCAATGCTGTTGGCATTAAAGGAACAATTATCAAATGTGATATCCAGCCGGTCGTTACCATCATTACTATACTCAGGCGAAGCATCAACAGCGCCGCCTCTTCCAGTGTTATTTGAGTTCATAACCACTTTGTTGGAGTCAAATGAGCAGCCGGTGAACTTTGCCGGACCGTTGAGCCCAACGGCACCTCCGAACGCCGTGTTTTGTTTACTGCTGGCATCGGTAGTGTTAGCGGTAAAACTGCAATTTTCAAAGGTGGCTGCATTCCCGCGATTATTCCAACCGCCATCTTTGTAAACAGCGCCGCCATGTCCATCCGTCTGGTTATACTTAAAGGAACAATTGCGAAAGTAGGGCGCTGACCATGTCGTTATGTTTACGGCGCCGCCTGCCTGCCTGTCCCAGTCACCGGTGCCGGATTTGGTTTGATTACTTTCAAAATTCACATTCTGAAACAGGGGCCCGGAATTTGACCAGGCTGAGCCATCCCAGTAGGCACTGATTTGAACGGAGCCGCCATCAGCATTACTGGATGGCTTCCCATTTTTAAGTGTAAGGTCCATGACCTTGAAATTGGTATCAATAGCCGCATTATCCATGTTGAAATGGAAATGGCGGTGTTTCGACTGCGCGTCCAGAATCGTACTGGCGGATCCCTGCCCTTTAATAATGATCGATTTACTTCCGTTGAAATCAATATTCCAATAGGAGCTGGAAGAATACTGGTGCGTACCGGCACCGATGGAAACTGAGTCCCCGGTGGAGGCGGAATCAACAGCCACCTTCAGAGATAAAAAGGGAGAGCCGGAGGATCCTTCGTTGGAATCACTGCCGCCATTGGTTGATGTCGCCACGTACCAAGTAGGACCATTGTAGTAGGGTGTCGCACTCACCTCAGCCGAAGCAGATCCTTCGTAGCTATCAGTATCCACTGCCGTAACCAGGTAATAATAAGTGGTTTTATTGGTCAGACCCGTCAGCGTTGTGGAAGTGGTTGTGCCGCTGGAGGGGTGGGTTACAGTGGCAACGAGGCTATCCGAGGAGGTCGAGAAACCTGAAGTCCGGCTTTGATATACCTTGTAAGAGGCCATATCCGATTCAGAATTCAAGGTCCAGGTCAGGGTAACCTGCTGGTCGCCAACTTTGGCGGAAACACCGGTCACCTGAACCGGATACGGCGATTCGCCCAAGGCATTTTCATAGGCCCCCAAGTCAGGGCTGGTCGTGGATGGATTGGGGCGCGCAGCTTTGGTAATGTCCGTTGTGGGGGCGCTATAGCCTTCGTAAGAGGTGAGGCCAGCGCCTAAAAGGGAGCTTCTGTCATGGAGCGAATAGGGGTAAGTACTGCTTGAATTAAATTCAGGGTTAACACCCTTTTTATTATTACTGCCGTAATTATCACCGTCATAATACTGGAAAGCATTGTTTGACATAAAAAATTCAGACTCACTTGAAGAATCCAACCTGATATCAAATCTGGTACTGTCTGAATTGTTGTTGACCGTACTGCCCCACATGATATTGTTAAAAAACACCCCTTTTTCCCGATAGTCAAAATAAACAGCGCCCCCTTGTCCTGAATTGTTACCGCTGCCTTTGGCTACATTGTTCACAAAGGTATTATTGATAAAAACGATTGGATTATAAGGCTCATACCCCGATCCTGTATACCGGTCATACATTTGGATCCTTATAGCGCCGCCTTCACCATTGGAATTATAACTGCTCCAGGAATCGGACCATGCAGATGAGACGACTTCATTACTATTAAACAAACAGTTTTCAAAAACGACCTTTCGATAGCCTTCGATATAAACTGCGCCGCCCTTGGCGCCGCCACCGCCTGAGCCTTCTAAAACCTTGTTCTGCTTAAAAGTGGTTCGGCGGACATAAATCGTCGTGTCTGAGGTAGTGCCTGTATTGATCCACGCACCTGATATGTATAGAGCACCGGCGTAATTATTCCATGAACTGTTCATCTTCACTATATTGGAATCAAAGGTACAGTCCGTGATTTCAGGGTTTCCATATATGGAAACAGCTCCACCCCGACTGTCATTGTTGGAATAAGGTGTTAAGTAGTTACCATAGAAGGTTGTCCGCTCAATGACGGTTTTGGTGGTATCACCATAGTTATATATGTACAGGGCGCCGCCGTAGGCATCGGTGCTGTTATTTTTAAAGGTACAGTCGCGGATAATGGGCGCCCCTGAGCTGGCGTAAATAGCACCGCCATATTTCCAGCTATTACTCGAAGTATGTTTGGTCTGGTTGGAATCAAATACACAGCTTTCAAAGACGGGCCAAGAACCATTGGTAATATTGATGGAACCGCCATTATCGGTGGAATTGGGTTTCCCGTTTTTCAGGGTAAAGCCAACCAGCTTAAAACTGGAATCCACAGAGGTGCCGGTAAAGTTGAAGTGGCGGTTCGCTTGTTCCGCATCCAAGATGGTTGAAGCGGCCCCGCTTTCAGATTTTATTATCAGTTTTTTTGAGACGGATATATCCCGGTTTTTGCTTCCCGTATAGGTCCCAGCCTTGACAATGATTGAATCCCCGCTGCTGGCCTTTGAAATAGCTTCTGACAGGGAGGCGAAGGGCGCCGCAGAGGTACCGGCATTGTTATCATTCCCATTGGTACCGTCTACATAATAAGTGGTCCCACCGAAAATAACTGAAAGGGATATAGAGAAAATTAATAATAATTTTTTCAGCATGGCTTAGCCCTCCGGCAGGGTTGGAGGTTCAGGGAGGGGAACCGGGGCCGGTTCGAATAAACCGGCGGCATAGGCGCCGCCCAGTCCGCCGCCTACAATTAATACCGTCCACATGAGCCGTTTGGCGCCTTTACTCATGGGTTTCTTTTCTTTCTTGGGCTTGGCCACGGCGACAGGTTCCGGGGCGGCTTGTCCTGCTCTGGCCAATAAATCGGCCGGCGGCTGGAGGCCCACCAATTCCCAGGCTACAATTTCAATAATGGTCAGGAGTCCGTCCACTTCGCCTTTATAGGATTTACTAACACTTTTGGTGGTTTGCCCTGTTTCAACAGAAAACATTTTCGCATCAATGGTATAGGTGGTCCCCAGTTTTCCAAAGGAGCCGGACACCATTCTTTGGACACCTAACAGGGCGCCGACCTCGGCGGCACATTCCGCTGAAGTACATCCGGACTGCTGTAGGCCCTGTTCTTCCAGGATCTCATTCATCTGGGTGCGCTCCACCATAATGACTGCATCGGTGGCAACCATTTCACTCATAAGACGGTCGGTGAGTGTAGCCGCTTCCATCTGGGAAATACCACGGCCTTCAAAGTCTAAAATGGCTACAGTCTGTTTCCCTTCCGCTAACTGTGCGGCAGTTTCTGCATTTAATCTAGTTTGGGTCCCCGGTGTCTGTCCCCAAATCATATTCAACACCGAGCCCCAAATGATAATTTGTTTAAATACCCTCATAATCGGCTCACTAATTATTAAAAGTTTATCATACCCACAGGGAATCTCCCTGTGGGCTGGCTCACAGCCTACTTGGTACCATTTTTGGGCGGTGGCAATTCTGCTAAAAGACGTTCAATTTCAACAGATAGGTCGTTTTTAAATTTTTCTTCTTCGCCGGCATGGAAACCGCGTCTTGTCAGGGTAATCTTTCTGTTTCCGTCCATCATGAATAACCGGGGTAATGTTTGCGCGTTATAGCGCTTCATGACTGTTCCCCGTGTGTCAAATAAAATCTGCATCGTAAACCCTTTTTCCCGCAAGAAGGGCCCTGCTTTGGGCAAATTTTCATTACCGGGAATGGTACGGGTGGCTTCGGTAATATCCACCAGGAAAAACTTGATGCGTTCATCCTTATATTTCTGATACACCTCTTCAAGGAGGGGCAATTCCTTCATACATGGTTGGCACCAAGTGGCGAAGAAACTCATGAGGACAGCATGCCTGTCGGGCTGGGTAGTGAACTTGCGTAGTTTTTTCCCTTCCTCTTCAGACCAGTTTTTTAAAAATTCAAACTGGCCGGGGCCATACATCAAAGCCCAGGAGGGGGCGATATCTCCAATGTTTAAATCTTTGCTGCCGTTTTTTTCCATGCCGGGGTTTATGGCTTCTTCCTGTGCCACGACTGACCCCGCCAGTAATCCAATTAATATAAATGAGATTGATTTGAATCTCATGCTGTTCCGCATCTTTGCCCTTCTTTTTAGTTGCTATAAAATCTGTTTAATCCAGCAAGATTAACACGCGGCAATCTTTCAGCACATTATAGCTGCGATTGGCCGAATCAATTTTTGAAACATCGGCATTGCTGATCACAACATCGGTTCTATTCGTGCCGGAAGTTGAAATACCTTTCACCACCAATGGATTCCCTTGTACGCGCGGGTCTTTCTGGGCCGCTTCCAGGGATTTGGAATAACCGGCGACGCCATTGGTGACTGCATATTCACGACTGTAGGTGCCCGGACCATAAACTGCATTGCCATTCTGGTCTAAAATCCGCGGCGCCATGGCCGGGCGGGCTTTGAGCCCCCGGGCATCAATAATGAGACCGGTAATGCCGCCCGTTGTTGGCGTGGATGCAGTACCAGCGGCCGGTTGTGCCGCTCCGGGTTGAGTAGGCGTAGGCGCGATTGTTACCGGTGGAAGCATAATATCCGAAATGCCGCTCATGGGCACCTGGTATTCAACCTCAATAGATGTATCACTCAAATATCTTGGATCGCCGACTTGACGGGCACCGCGGATAAATCCCCTGACTTTGGTGTTGATCACATCATCAACCATAGCGCCGCTCATGGTGGTTTCACTGGTAAGGGTGACACCATTGACAATTTCAATCAGTTGCCGCAGGGCATCCTGCTTGGCAATCCGCAAAGCCATGCGCCGGGCCTGGCCTGCATTGATAACATTTTGAGGCACGAATCCAATGCCCACAGCCGAAATGGTCTGGTCCGAATAGTTGATGCTGCCTTTTTCCAATTGTGTCACCACACCTTGTGAAAAGGCCGTACTGAATAATATTGCTGATAATCCGATTAATTTTTTCATGGGATACCTCATCATTGTACAATTTCTGCTGTGATTCGATTGCCGGTTAACCCGGTCACTCTAAAATTCAATCCGTCAGGACTGGTCTGCGCTAAACCCATGGCCAAAGCCTGGGATTTGCCTTCATATTCTACTTCGTACTCCGCCACACCATCATTTAAGCTTTTAGCGTAGGCATTCCGAATCCCTGAAACGGTTTGGGCTTTTAAGAAGGATTCAAATGTCATGTACGACATAAAATCGGCCCCCTTGAGCACAATATACACTTTAATGAAGTTTGATTGCTGTGTGCTCCACTTGATGACCAGCTGGGAAATAATATTTTTACCTAAAATATCCGCCGCTTGATTGACGGCGTTCACGCCGGCTGTGGATGCGGAAATATGGGGCTTTTTCCCCCGGGCCTGGGGCACCACGGCCAGTATTTCACCTGTGTCTGCCCGAATGATTTTGGCATTCAGATCGGCCTGACCCGAGGTCATATTATAGATTTTACCACCGGAAGAAATTTTTGCCGTACCAATAACAATCACCTCAGCGCCCAGCTGGCTGGCGATCTTTGCCGCGGCGGATACGTTGCCCGCCAAGGCCTGGGTATAATCTGCGCCGCCCTTCAAAGCTTGTACCATCTGACGGTCAACCACATCAAATCCTTTTTCATAAAACATGGCCAGAAGCTTTGTTTCGGCAAAATCGGTGGGTGTTTTATCAATCAGGTTTTCTTCCCGTACCATAAAGATGATTCGCGGGCGGTTCATGGCATTTAGCAAGGTCTGGAGCGCCGCTTCATCTGCCATGACCTGATCAATCATATCGGTAACTTCCGCTTCGATGGTAATTTCCCAATTCCCGTCGGGGCCCTGGCTTTGTTTGGTCACTTTGAATGATTTAACAAATCCCTGGGCTTTGGAATAAATATTATCTTCTATGGAGGTGGCGGTAACCGTGGTGGTAGAGGTCATGTAGGCGCCGAGTCCCTGTTCCACAGCGTCCCGCTTGGCCTGTTCTGTGGCCGCATCCTTGGTGAGGCCATAACCCGTTCCGGTGGCCGTGAGGGCCTGCCCTCGAAGGGTTGTTAATCCTATCAGGCATAAGATTCCAACGATTTTATATAAGAATTTCAACATATCCACTCATAATTGTTCGTGTACAGTTACAGGGTAAATTATCCATTTCGAGGTCGTGAAGCAATATATATTGAAGATAAATGTGATGCAGATCAAATGGGTGAATTCAGTTTATTTTCATTTATGGGTGATTCAAGGTATATTCATGGCGAATAATCTTTTCGAGGAGTTCATTATGCTGAAAAAACATCGATCATTGATTTCACTTTTTGCTTTATTACTATTAGCTGCCTGCGCTACGAAGCCAGAAAGTGCTGTCGATACACCCGAATATCATTTTAAAGCCGGGATGCGTGCCATCGAGAACGGCGATTATCAACAGGCAATCAAATCATTCCAGCGGTCCGTTGACCTGGATAAAAAGTTTGCCCTGGGATACGGCGGTCTGGGTTTGGCTCACGCCCACTTGGGACAGAATAAAGAAGCAAAGGGTTTTGCCTCCAAATGCGCCAGCAGAGGATCCAAGGATCCGGAGGCCCTTTCCTTAAGCGCCCAAGTGTGGATTACCATGCGTGATTCAGAGAAAAAGTGGTTCAAGCGCGCGGAAGACTACCTGAAAAAAGCCCTCAAACGGGATAAGGGACACGAAGGGGCCATGTATTGGTACGGCGTGGCCTATCTCTATAACTATCAATTTGCTGAAGCAGAAAGTTATTTCCGAAAAGTGGTTGATAAACGGGGCGATTATGCCGGTAAAGCGGACGCCAAATGGAAACTGGCGCAAAAAATTGTCCGCGCCATGCCCGGCACACCCGTGGGTAAAAAGGTAGCTTTAAAGGAAAGAATTAACCGCGCTGACCTGGCGGTATTGTTTGCGGAAGAATTAAAGATCGGTGTCCTGTTTGACCGCATGCCTACTCAAAATACCGGATTTCAAACGCCGGGGCAAGCGGCGCAAACAGCCACGATTGCCACTCCCAACGACGCCAATGGGCATTGGGCTGAAACGTGGATCAAAGATATGATCCGCTACGGCATCATGGATATTGAGCCGGATGGTAATTTTTATCCCGATGACACAATCAACAGGGCCACCTATGCCATGGCTGTCCAAAGGCTCCTCGTGGTTGCGACCCGGGATGAAGGTCTGGAAACACGATATTTCGGGGAAGCCCAAAGCCGCTTCAGCGATGTGCCCAGCAGCCATTTTGCTTACAACGCGATGGCCCTTTGTGCGGAGCGGGGCATTATGCAGGCTGATGTTATTACAGGACGATTTAACCCCACCGGGGACGTCACCGGCGCTGATGCACTGCTCATCATCCGCACCCTGCAGACATCTCTAAGGATGACATTCTAGGTTGACGAATTCAATATATTAAGGCATGAAACGTAATTATTTAAAACGTAATGCGATGCCATTACATAATTACCAGCTGCCACCCGAGAGGTCGGGGGCAGGCGGGAGTTTTAAATAATTATGGGATGAATCATCAAAAAAAGGGCTGCCCCGGCGGCCCTTTTTGTTTTTGTCCCCTCCCCGATTCACGTAAATTGAACCCATGCGGAAGCCCAAAATTATTCTTTTATTTTTCACCGCTGTCTTTTCATTTCAATGCGTTGAAACATTAATCACGGTGCGTGTTTTCCCCGATGGAAAATACCATATGAAATTCCATACTGAAGGGGATAAAAAAGATGTCTTCGACGATGATTTCCCGATTCCCATGCAAAGCCCCTGGGCCGCTGAAATCATTGAAAAGGGAAAGAAAGACAGCAACGATCCCGTTCATGTGATCAATTCAGAAGCTGTTTTAAGCGGAACAACTACATTTTATTCGGAAACGAGTGGCCCGGCGCCGCCGCGGCACCCCATCACTGTGCAAAAAAACGCCGGATTGTTTTCCACATCCTATACCCTTCATCAAGTATTTGAAGGCCGGCGCGTCCACCAGAAATATCCCCTGCTGGCGAAAGCCATGGAGGATTCGGAAGATGATTCTACGGTAAAACGCGTGGAAACTGAAATTATTATGTATTGCCTGGCAGCAGGAATCAAGGATTTGCAAGAACCTATGCCAATCGAGGGCCTTCTAAAAGAGCGCATCCTCAATCATTTCCGGGGTGTGTTTTATAAGGCCGAGGAAGCGGGCAATTTATTCGGCATTATGGATAGCGATAAAAATGAGGGGGAAGACGTATTTATCCTGCCCAAAGCATTGATCGAAACCAACTTCAGGCCTTTTTTAGATGACCTTCCTGAAAACTTTACCCAGGCATGCATGGAAGCCATGATGCCTTATATCGATGAAGCCAATGTAACGGTGGGGCTCAATGACGATACGTTCAAATTTGCCGGAATTCTTCCCGGAGTCATTACCCATTCCAATGCAGATTCAATGTCGCATGACACCTTATGGTGGGAATTTAATTATGAAGATTTTCTCAATGATGATTATGTGATTGAAGCGGCATCTGTCATTTATCATCCCAAAAGAATTCAAATGGCCATTGTCATCGGTGCATTGGTTGTGTTGATTGGTTTAATTCTAATATCCAGAAAAAGGAAAACATCATGAAACATTTATTGACCATTCTGCTTTTACTTTCTTTTGTTATGGCGGGCAAACCCAAGTTCACGGACAAACAGATCGCCGCCATGACACCCCAATATTTTGCCCGGAATCATAAGGCCCCCAAGCTCACGGGACTCAAAATATACATGGATGGAGGTGAACGGATCTATCATGTTGAAATCAAAATCGACCGGAACCGTTCCAGTGAAGATCTGAGTTTTGCTGTCTCCGCCCTGGCGAATATGGGCCAATACGCCAAGAAGCCCTTTAAAAAATATGTGGTTGTGATGCATTATGATTTCCGCGGGAAAGAGGTAGATATCTGTGAAGCCAATGCGCGCTGCACAGCCGATTATATGATCCGGAAACAGATCACCTATGATCATTGGTATAAAAAGTGCATCACCTTCACATCGACTTGAGGGGAAAACCATAAAACCTGTTCTCTCTCTTTTGCTTACCCTGAGCGCCTTAACATCGCAGGCCTCTGACAGTCTGGATTTTGAAATGCCGGCATTTTCATTTACGCCAAAAGTATTTCACCATCCCGCCCGTGTCTTTTTCAACTCCAGGGCATTTGAATTAGAAGTTTTTTCCGATTTCCCCCGGGAGATAATGAAGTCTGTCAGTCTATTTTATAAAACGGATACGATGCCAAGATATGTAGAAATTTCTTATGATCCCCATCGTGAACGGTTTGCATTCCGCTATGACCCTAAAGAAAAACCGGCGAATAAAATCACTTATTTTTTTACCGTCGGTTTAAAGGACGGCGCTATGTATGCCACACCGGTGGATAGCGCGGGTCAGTTGGCGCCCATCACCAAATTCCTGCTGAATCCCAAGGAATATTTTAAAAAGCGTGCTGCCTTAAGAAACTAGAATTGGCTGACATCCAACAACAGATTCAAGCCCTGCGGGATCAGCTCAATGATCACAACTATCGCTATTATGTATTAGATGACCCCCTCATTTCAGATAGTGAGTATGATCAGCTTTTTCGGGAATTACAAAAGTTTGAGGACAAAAACCCTGATTTAATTACGGAAGATTCTCCCACTCAGCGGGTGGGGGCGGCGCCCCTGCCATCCTTCGGCACCATCACCCACCGCGCCCCCATGCTGTCCCTGGCCAATGCTATGAATGAAGCGGAATTGCGGGCCTTTGATGAGCGGGCAAAAAAAGGGCTCGACACGGATGAAAATGTGGAATATATGGCAGAGCCTAAATTAGATGGTCTTGCAGTGGAACTGGTTTATGAAAACGGGTTATTTACCAATGGCTCCACTCGAGGTGACGGTATTACCGGTGAAGATATTACCCAAAATTTAAAGACCATATCAGCCATTCCTCTTTCACTTAGAATCGATATCCGGGAAGCGCCAACCTTGCTAGAAGTTCGAGGAGAAGTGTTTATCACCAAATCCGGATTCAGGGCACTGAATAAAAAAAGAGAAGCCAAGGGCCATGCCCTTTTTGCCAATCCAAGGAATGCAGCGGCCGGCAGCCTGCGCCAGTTGGATTCAAGCATCACCGCGCAACGACCCTTATCCATTTATTGTTATGAAGCGGGTACCCTTGATGGCACTGCTTTCGATACACATGAAAATTTTCTTTCCGCCCTGAAGGAGTGGGGATTCCCGGTCAATCCTGAAATCAAAAAAGTAAATCATGTCGAAGAAGTTGTCAAATTTCATCAGGATTTAGAAGCGCGGCGGAACGATCTGCCTTATGAAATTGACGGCACTGTCTTTAAGGTTAATTCCAACGCCCAGAGAAACGCTCTTGGCATCCGCAGCCGTTCGCCGCGCTGGGCTATTGCAGGAAAATTCAAAGCACAACAAGTGACAACTATTGTAAATGATATTATGCCATCAATCGGTCGAACGGGGGCTGTGACACCGGTGGCCAAACTTGAGCCTGTGAATGTAGGCGGTGTGGTGGTCACCAATGCAACACTTCATAACCAGGATGAAATTGACCGAAAGGATGTCCGTATCGGCGACACGGTATTGATCCAACGCGCCGGAGATGTGATCCCGGAAGTGGTCAAAGTGATTCTGGACAAACGGCCGAAAAATACTGAAGCTTACCAATTGCCACACGAATGCCCCGCCTGCGGTCACGAGGTATTTCGGCCGGAAGGTGAAGCAGTGGCACGCTGCCAAAACATCTCATGCCCCGCCCAGGTGAAAGGTCGGATTGAACATTTTGTATCCAAATCAGCTCTGGACATCGACGGCTTCGGCGAAAAACTGGTGGATCAGCTGGTGGATAAAAAATTGATTCGAACAGTAGATGATATTTTTAAACTCACTTATGATGATCTGGTGAACCTGGAGCGCATGGGCGATAAATCAGCCCAGAATATTCTCACCGCCATCCAGGTTGCAAAACAAACCACCTTCGCCCGTTTTATCTATGCTTTAGGTATTCGCAACGTGGGGGCCCATCTTTCCAAGGTATTGGAAAAATCTTATGCCGGCGACATCGAAAAATTCATCTCAGCCTCTCCGGAGGGATTGGAAGCCATTGATGAGGTAGGCCCCATCGTGGCGGAAACTATTACCAGCTTCTGGTCGGACAGCACCAATATTGATGTGGTTAAATCATGCTTATCCCTAGGCGTTCAATTGGAAAAAGTTGAAGGGCCCAAAAGTCTCATCCTGACTGGTAAAACATTTGTCTTTACGGGCAGCCTCACCCAATTCAGCCGCAATGAGGCCAAAGAGATGGCCGAAGCCCATGGGGGGCGGGCCAGCGGGTCCGTCAGTAAAAAAACCGATTTCGTGGTGGCCGGGCCCGGGGCCGGGACTAAACTGAAAAAAGCAGAAGACTTGGGTATCCCAATTTTATCCGAAGAAGAATTTCTGGAAATGATATCATGAAACAATTCCTCATATTTCTGATGATTATATCATTCGCTTTTTCAGAAAATATATTGATAAAAACAGATCTATATCTTACCAAAAGACTCGAAGGGAAAAACAATGCGCCGATTATGGATTTTACCATGGAAGGTTGGGCACTGGCGACACCTTTTATTGAATTCGGGTTTGCGGGGTTTGATCAAATTGGCAAAGACAAACTTCAACCCTCACTTGCCGCGATCCTAGGCGTTCAACTGCCCGTAGTTTTAGGAAAATATAGTTTTAAACGGGAGCGCCCGGCCCGCCATTATAAACCGCGGCTTTGGAATACACGGATTACGCCCTCCTTTCCTTCCGGCCATGCCGCCACCACTGCAGCTTGGGCAACAGCTGTGGCCCTTTCTTCCCCGCATAATACTTCCCTAATGATCGGTTACACACTCATCAGCGGATACAGCCAAGTTTACGTGGGGAATCATTATGTCTCAGACGTGATTGTCGGATGGGTGTTGGGCTGGGTGACGGGAAGATATTTTTATACCGTGTTTGATGCCAATCAAAAAAACCTAATGAGAACTCCTATTCTTAAAATTTCGATCCCCTTATAATAAACCAAGGTGTAATAAAAATATCATTAGTATAACCCGTTATGCATATTAACTGAAATCTGAAGAATTTTCACAAAAAGCAGCCAAATTTAATTGTTATGGATTGCACAACAGGTTAGCATAAAAATATCTCGGATTAAAGATATTTTGGGGTCTCCCGATCTCAAATCAAAGTCAGGAGACTTTGAAAATCTTTTGTTAATTTCCCCTATGTTAAAACAAATCCTATTCATTTTTCCTATTCTATTATTTGGCCAAATTCCGTCACTTTCATCGGTCCAAATTGCAGACGGATTCAAAAAACCCCTTTTTGTAACCTCCCATCCATCCGATGCCAAATTGCTCTACGTGGTGGAACAGTTAGGAAAGATCATGCTCATCCAGAATGGCAAAAGACTAAAGCGTCCATTCCTAGATATTGACGCGCGTGTGGTGAACCCAAGCCGCCCCGGGGATGAACGGGGCCTTTTGGGCTTCGCCTTTCATCCCGATCATGAAAAGAATGGAAAATTCTATATCAATTACATGAATAATGATGATTTTACTGTTGTTTCCGAATTCAAGGTGGAATCTCCCCTAAGAGCTGATCATTCATCAGAACGTATTCTGTTTGATCTGAAACAGCCTTACAGCAATCATAACGGCGGTCACTTGGAATTTGGTCCCCATGGATACCTTTACATTTCCGTGGGAGACGGCGGGAAGGCCGGGGACCCCTTGAATGCGGGGCAGGATCTCAATACAGTCTTTGGTAAAATTCTGCGCATAGATGTAAATCAAATTCCCTACGGCATTCCCAAATCCAACCCCTTTTACGGACAGAAAAATAAACGGGGAGAAATCTGGGCCTGGGGAATGCGCAATCCATGGCGGTTTTCTTTCGATCGAAAAAATGGCGACATATACTACGGGGATGTGGGTCAGAATAAATGGGAAGAAATCAATTATGAACCGGGCACCAGCAAGGGCGGTGTTAATTACGGCTGGCGCATCATGGAAGCCAATCATTGCTATGATCCTGAAGAGAATTGCCGGCAATCCGGACTGACCCCGCCGATCCTGGAATATCCCAATGATGCCAATTATATGCGCACTTTAACGGGGATGGATCAACCCGATGTGGACGGCTGTTCCGTGACGGGCGGGTATGTATACCGCGGCAAACAAATTGACGGATTGCAAGGGACTTACCTTTTTGGGGATTACTGTTCCGGCAACATTTGGTCATTCAAAGTTGAAAATGGAAAAGCGGTAGAATTCCAAAATCGCACTGAAGAAATCAATATCGCTGAGGGTGAATTCACCAACTATATTTCATCCTTTGGTGAAGATGCGGATGGGGAACTATATATCGTTGATTATAACGGTGGTATTTATAAACTCATCCAAGAAAATTAAAGGACGCAGGTATGGATAACGGTCCCATGAAAATTGATGAAATCATTGAAGATGTGGTTTTGCTCGTTTTGGACGGCCACGAACCACTCAAGGAATTGGGCATCGAGAAAAATAAAATATATGTCAAGGTTGTCGGTTATGATGAATACGGCATGTGGGTGGAACATCCCTCATTCCAAGTGCCGACCTTTAAAGATGGTGAGCCAACAGGCGAGAAAGAAGTTGCCGCTTCTATGCTGATTCCCTGGGGATTTATCGCTTCTGTTGTTCATTTTCCCGGTGTAGAAGGATTTGATTTCCCCAATCCATTTGACGCCCAAATCGGTTTCGATATTGAAGATAAATGACCCCTGCTATATCCATACGGAATCTTAAAAAAAGTTACGAGGATACGGTCGCCCTAAAAGGGATTGATATCACTATCGGCGACGGGGAGTTTTTCGGACTGCTCGGGCCCAACGGCGCTGGGAAAACTACCACCATCAGTATCCTCACCGGCCTCGTACGGAAAAATGAGGGTGATACAGAAATTTTTGGTAAAGATACGGTCTCGGATTATCGTTTCACCCGCTCCCAAGTGGGCATTTCCGCCCAGGAGTTTACCCAAGATTGGTTTTTCCCTTTGGATAAACTACTTTATTTCCAAGCGGGGTATTATGGTATTCCCAAAGCAAAAGCGAAAGATCGGGTAGATGAACTCCTTCTCCGACTCGGTCTGGAAGAAAAACGAGAATCGCGCTTAAGACAACTTTCAGGTGGAATGAAACGGCGATTTCAAATTGCGAAAGCATTAGTCCATGATCCAAAAATTATTATTCTTGATGAACCCACCGCCGGTGTGGATGTGGAACTGCGCCATGAACTGTGGCAGTATTTTCGTGAACTTCATGAAGCAGGCAAAACCATCCTACTCACAACCCACTATATCGAAGAAGCTGAAATGCTCTGCGACAAAGTGGCCATCATCGACAAAGGTCGCGTCATTACCGAAGGCTCACCGAAAGAACTTACCAGTCAGCTTGGCACGGCCGGGATTACAATCAATGTCACGGACACCGATGCCGAACTTGAATCCTGCCTGAAGGATTTCACTTATACACGGGAGGACGGCCGGATCCATTTTACCACCCGGGATCCAGAGGAAGCTTTGCCTGAAATTATTAATGCACTGAGCCGGCAAGGATGCCATATCCAGCGGGTGGAAACGACCAAATCCTCCCTGGAAGATGTTTTTCTCAGCCTGACAGGTAAGGGGATTAACGAATGAAATTTATAGTCATTGCCCGCCAGCCCTATGGGAGCAGGCTGGCGAGGAATTCCGCTCAAAGCGGAATGATGAAACAATCTCATAAACCATGGATATTTACTCATCAGGCGAACCTGAAACAGAGGGCATTCACCTTTTGTAATTGGGATTACTTCGGCGCTTCGCTTCTCGTAATGACAAGTAAGGGATTGTTATGAACTGGGTCGGACTATGGACCCTCACGGCGCGGGAAGTGGGCCGCTTTTTTGCTGTTTACCGTCAGACAGTCATCCCGGGCCTGACCTCTTCCGTCCTGTATATCCTCATCTTTGGATTTACGTTGGAACGGCGCATTTCAACGATCGACGGCATTCCCTACACCCTGTTCATCATCCCGGGGCTGATTATGATGAATACACTGACCAATGCATCTTCCAATTCATCCTCTTCCATGCTGCAGATGAAACTTTTGGGCCAATTGCCGGATCTGCTACAGGCGCCCCTATCCAGTTTTGAAATTTCCCTGGCCTATATCATCGGCGGCACGGTCCGGGGTACGGTGAACGGCCTGCTGATTTTAGTAGTCGGTATAACCCTTGGAGATATGCCCGTGAGCCAACCCCTCGCAACGATTGGATTTATCGTGCTGGTTTCCTGGGCCTTTTCCAGTATCGGATTATTACTGGGGCAAATGGCTGAAACTTGGGACCAGTTAGCCACAATGCAAAACTTTTTCCTGACGCCCCTTAGCTTTCTCGGCGGCATTTTCTATTCAATCAAAATGCTTCCTGATTGGGCCCAGGAGGCCAGTTTTTATAATCCTATTTATTATATGATCAATGGACTTCGATACACCATTCTCGGCGTATCGGACTCACCGCCCATAACCAGTTTCATTGTGGCTATTTTTATGACGATTGGTTTTTCTTTAGCAGCAACCATGCTTATGAAAAATGGTAAAAAGATCAAGCAATGAAACACCTTCTCGTCCTGGTGTTTGCCGGCATTGCCGTGGTACCGTGCCAATCCGATTCTCTAAAATGGAAGCAGTATGCCAGGGGCGGTCTCGCACAATCGGAAAAAATTAACGGTGGTTTTGGGTATTACCGTTTAAACCGCCGTACACCGATTACTTTTCGGGATCTAAGATTATTTACCTACGGTCTGCAAAAAGAATCATTTGTTTATATCCGTTATAAATCCAGCGATAAATATGCGGCTCGCCCGCAGTTTTATCGGTATACAACTACATCATTTAGAAAGAATACCCGGGCCGGTATCCAAGTTCAATATCACTTTAACCAGGGCTTTGGTCTTTTTTTAAAAGAATATTCAAACGGATTAATGAATCTAGAAATCGGTCACGCCTTTGATATGTCTGATTATCTCAATGAAGAACGAAAAACATCTTATGCCAAAGGCGGGTTTTTCTGGGACCATGATGCTCCCCGGCTTTCAACCAAATTAGAGATCGAACATTTTCAACAAATTAGTGAAACCCATGTGAGTAACCTCACACGCAATCAGTATCTGTTTGAATTAATTTTCCCCTTTAATAAGGGGTTTTCATTTAATTTAAATTATGAAGTGGAAGATTACTTAGGCCAAGGCCAAACCGATGCATCATCCATTACTTTTGCCCTGGGCTGGCAGGGGAATCTTAAATGGACTTTTTAGGATGATGAGAATAAACCCATTTTTCTGTCCAATCATTATTGGCTTATTATTCAGCTTAGGCCTGGGCCAGGAAATCCAACCGGAAATTACTGATCAGAAATACCGACTCATCATTCTGCCTTCTGAAAAAGGTGATGATGAATCTTCAATCCAATATAAACTGGTTGAAATTGTCGCCGATGCGGCGTCTCAATTGGAACGATATGAGGTTTTCAACCGGCAGGATTTAAAGAAAATATTTGCAGAACAAGCCTTATACCTGGCCGGGGTTATCAATGATTCATCCGTCATCGAATTCGGGCAAATCGCCGGTGCCAAAGAGGCCATGCTCATTAAGTTGATTCAATTCGACCAGCGCGGTATTCCCCCTGCCAAGGATGATGATTATGATAATGATTATAAGGAAACCAACTTTTATGGCATTATGTTGGAGATTTTTTCTGACGCTATTGTGGACATAATCAAAGCATCATACGACAAAATCAAAACATCATACGACAAAAAGAAGAAAGAACCTTACGCCAATAATATTCAAACTGCTTTATCTTTTTCAGTTAAAACAATCGACGTAGAAACAGGTCAAGCACTGGATTCCCATTATATCCGTGCAGTGCACACCGGCGGATGGCGAGGGAAATCATTGCGGACGACCCTGCTTCAGGCACGGAGTAAATTATCGCTTAAATTGCGGCAAATGTATAAACTGACAAACCAGGTATTAGAAGTTGATCGGAAAGAAGTGATATTAATTCTGGGTGAAGAAATGGGGGTCAAAAAAGGTACCATTTTTGAGATATCCTCTCTGGATGAAATGAAAAATTTCGGTGACCGGGAGGTTGCCGTCCCGGGTAAATCGGTGGCCCTTGTCCGTGTTGAAGACATGAGCAGTGACGCCAATCGCAGCCAAATTGTCCGTCGCTGGGGTAAAATTAAAAAAGGGTACAAGGCCACAGAAAAACAGCATTCTATCCCCGTTTCTTATTTTATGACCTCATACGGATCGGCCCAAAGTGATTTCTATGTTGGGACTAGTGGTGGTCCCGACCTCTTTAATAAACTAAATTTAAAAGTAGGCTTTCACTTGGGGTCTGCCCTGGATAGCCGCAATCATTACGATTTTTACATTGGGGGGCCCTTTGGCCTCACCTATAATCTGATCCATTCGCCCTATTTTTCCCTGGATGGAAGCGTGAATACCCAGGCTAATTTGGTGTTCCGGAAGGATGATGCGGGGAACACCGTGGCTGCTTTTTACAGTGTTTCCAAAATTGGGCTTGAGACGGTTATCATGAATACCTCCCGCTGGGACTGGGTGTTTGGCTTGGAATATGCTTTTGCCTCCCATACTGGCGGTTGGGGCTATTCCGAAGGCGATGGAGATAATTCGGTAAGTAAGCCGGCGGTCTGGGATAAAAAATTCGGTCCTTCTCCAACCATTAAACCATCCGGATTATATATTACAGTCGGTGTCCGCTTTTTGGATTTTTAAGGGTTTGGCACAAAAGCCAGAATCGTCCGAGGGTGTTCATCCACAATCATCAGAAACCCTTTCTCATCCAGGCGGGTCAACCCTTTCCAATTGCGGGATTTTTGATTGATCACCAATTGAATCGGCGGTGTATTAGTTCGGCTAATTTTATGGGCATTTATTTTTAATTCTACCAACCGTTCCACATGCTCAAATTTACGGTGCGTATTCCCCTCCCCAGCCGGGCTTAAATTCTGATTTTCTGCCGGATTCAGACGCTTTTTTCCCCGGGCCAGAAATAGTTTAAGGCCCAGAAGCGTCCTTTACTGTCCACTTCGGTGGCATCCGTAATGCGATATTCAATATTGGGGAAGGCTACGGATGCTTTGGATTTTAAAGCGGTGGAAAAATATTGGGCTTTTGCCTCATGGTTCACGTTGGCCCCATTGGCTTCAAAGACGGCCAAAAGCTGGTATTTTACCGTGATTAGACTTTCGTACCCCATATTCTTGATATTCACCTGAGGGACGATGGTGGTCATATCGTCAGTGTCTATGGTAAGCCGTTTTTTGCGGAAATCCATGTACGTAACCTTACCCGAAATCAGTATCTGTTTGAATTAATTATCCCCTTTGAAAAGGGGTTTTAATTTAATTTAAATTATGAATTGGAAGATTACCTGGATTAAGGTCAAACCGATCCATCATCCATTACTTTTGCCCTGGGGTGGAAGGGGAATCATAAATGGACTTTATAAAAAGGAGGCGAAAAATCCATAAATCACAATTAACTATCCTGCTATTTTTATTGAGCTTCGGACTGGGGCAGGAAATTCAGCCGGAAATTACCGATCAGAAATACCGACTCATCATTCTGCCTTCTGAAAAAGGCAATGATGCAGCATCGATCCAATATCAACTGGTTGAAATTGTATCTGCGGAGGCCTCTCAATTGGGACGTTATGAGGTATTCAACCGGCAGGATTTAAAGAAAATCTTTGAGGAACAGGCGCTCTACATGACCGGTGTGATTGATGATTCGTCCATTATAGAATTTGGGCAAATCGCCGGCGCCAAAGAAGCTATGCTGATTAAACTGATTCAATTTGATCAGCGCGGCGTGGCCCAACTTAAAAAAGAAAAGAAAAAGGAAACCAATTTTTTTGATGTGGTCGTTGCCATTGTTGAAGCATCCTCCGATAAAAAGGAGGAAGAACCTCACGCCAATAATATCCAGACTGTATTATCATTTTCTGTAAAAACGATTGATGTGGAAACGGGCCAAACACTGGATTCCCATTATATCAGCGCGGAGCATACTGGCGGTGGACGGGGACGGTCATTAAAAATGGTCCTCTTGCATGCTCGCCGTAAACTTTCTCTCAAACTGCGTCAAATGTACAAACTCACCAGCCAGGTTTTAGATGTTGATTCTAAAGAAGTAATGCTGATTCTGGGAAACGAAATGGGCGTCAAAAAAGGAACCATTTTTGAAATCTCCTCTCTAGATGAGGTCAAAATGTTCGGTGATCGGGAGATATCCGTGCCGGGCAGATCAGTCGCTTTAGTGCGCGTCCATGAAATGAGCGGCGATGCCAATCGCAGTCAGATCGTCCGCCGCTGGGGCAAGATTAAAAAGGGCTATAAGGCGACGGAAAAAACACATTTTATCCCGGCTTTTTATTTAACCGGCTCCTATGGTACCGATCAAAATGATTTCAGGTTCGGCGGCGGCGTCAATTTCAACCCCTTCAATAGGACCAACTTTAAACTGGGTTTTCACTTGGGATCTGCCCTGGACAACCGTGACAATTACGATTTTTTCCTCGGTGTCCCGTTCGGCCTGACTTATAATTTGATCCATACACCTGTATTTTCTTTAGGCGGCACTTTTAATATTCATGCCAACGCTGTTTTCAGGCAGGATGATGGTGGCAATTCAGTTTCGGCCTTTTTTGGCGGGGCCAAAGTTGGGGCAGAAACAACCTTCATGACCGGCCCCCGCAAGGATTGGGTTTTGGGGGCGGAATATGCCTTTACTTCCTTAACAGGCGGTTGGGGTTATACGGAGGGAGATGGGAATAATGTTGAAAATAAACCGGCCGTCTGGGACAAAAAACTCGGCCCTTCTGCAACGATTAGACCGTCTGGATTATATATTACTGTCGGTGTGCGGTTTTTGAGTTTTTAGATTGCTATGTGAAGTCCCCTCTTTGAGGGGACTTTTATTATTTCGTTTTCTAATTTTTTGGAGCGGGCACAAAGGCCAAAATCGTCCGTGGGTGTTCATCCACGATCATTAAAAATCCTTTTTTATCCAGGCGCGCCAGCCCTTCCCAGTTGCGGGACTTTTCATTGATCACCAATTGAATCGGCGGTGTATCGGTGCGACTGATTTCATTGGAGCGAATCTTGTATTCCACCAGCCGCTCCACATGGTCAAATTGCTGATGGGTTTCCCCTTCTTCAACATCCTTTAAAATGAGATCTTCACCGGGCTTCAGTCTCTTCTTCTCCCCGGGCCAAAAGTAATTCAGAGCCCAGAATCTGCCCCGCCCATCCACCTCCGTTACATCGGTAAGGCGGTATTCAATATTGGGAAATTTCACCGATGCCTCATACTTGAGTGAGGTGGTGTAAAATTCCGCATTGGCGTTGGGGTTGACATTGATACCGTTAGCTTCGAAAAGAATCATTAAGCGGTATTTATATTTAAGAATACTTTCAAAACCCATGTTTTTAATATTCACCGGCAAGGGAATCGTTTCGAGTTTGTCCCCGTTTATGGTCAGTTTCCGGTTTTTAAAATCCATCGTCCCGGTAACGAGGTAACTGTCCATAACACCATCATGCTTGGATTCCATCACCAGGTAAGCCTTCTTCCCGCTGAAACACAGCGCTTCAAATCCCTGGTATCCTCCAATGGAAGCAGCATAATCAGGAACGATCAAATTGATCTTTTCCGGTGTGAGAGCATTCGCTTTGTCCCCATCCAGCCACTCGTTAATCTGGGATTTATGGAGGGCATAGAATCCCGGCGCTTCCTTATTAACATACTGGGGCATGAGGATGAGGTAATCCCCGTACCATGCCAAGCCGGACATTTCCAGGCTGCGCTCAGCCGCTTCTCCATTCAAGGGAATTTCAATCGGCAGTACTTCTCCTGCCAAAGGCATTTGAAAAGTGAATACAAAACTGATCAATATTTTTAATTTCATCATCCTACTTTACGTATTTCTTATACCAGCCCACGAGGCGTTCCATATAATCCAGTTTATGGGCCCGTTCCAGAAGTCCGTGGGGTTCCCGGGGATAGAGAACCAATTCTGTATCTACCCCTTTGATCTTCAGGGCCTGCCATAGTTCCATCCCCTGCTCAGGATGGACACGATCATCTTTTAAACCATGGATAACCAGGGTCGGTGTTTTGGCCTCATTGATATGCGCCAAGGGTGACCGTTCCCAGTGAAGCTGGGGATTATCGAACCACCATTGGTTCCAGTGGACCACAGACATTTCGTAAGGGATATCGGTGGTTCCCATAAAGCTGATCATATTGGTGAGCCCTGCGCCCACCATGGATGCTTTAAAGCGTTCAGTGTGCTTTGTTGCCGCCCAAGCGGAAAAATACCCGCCATAGGACCAACCGCCGGTGCCCACTTTTTCATTGTCCACCAGTCCTTCGGCCACCAGATGGTCAATGCCGGCCAGCACATCTTCAAATTCCATACCGCCCAGGTCGTCGTGGTCTGCCTTTGAAAAAGCCACACCGCGTCCGCCGCTACCGCGATAATTGGGCTCCAATACCATGAATCCTTCCGCTGCCAACAGTTGAACCGGGTAAGTGGTGCGGGTATTCCAACCCTCTAAAGTCGTGCCTTCCGGACCGCCATGAATCTGAAGTATGAGGGGATATCTTTTCCCTTTGCGGTATTTCAAAGGATAGGTCAAAACACCCTCAATGTTCAAGCCATCCCTGCCTGTCCATGAAATGGTTTCCTCACGGGCCAGGTCAATTTCGTCAATATCGCGGTTTGTGTGGGTCAATCGTTTGATTTCGTCTGAGCCCAGGGAACCCACATATAATTCATTGGGATGCTTAGGGGTACTGGAAGTGATGACCAGTTTCCCTGATTTTCTGTGATAGGTAACAGAAGACAGAATTTCGTTTGGGGCCAATACATCGATTTGATTGGTCACGCCTTCCGGTGATGGGCCTTTTGTATCCATGGTGGATAATACTGTTTTCGTCCCGCGGTAGGATTTTCCTAAAACGGTTTGGTCGTCAACCCAGTCAACAGCAACGAAGGATTCTTTAAAATCAGGCGTCAGCAAGGTGGCCCGGCCGCCTTTCACCGGCACTACATAAATGCTTTGTGAAAGCGGATCATTATAGCTGGTGGCACCCAAGAAAGCCAGGTTTTGACTATTCGGTGAAATAGCCATGGCACCCAATTTACCGGGCGTTTCCAATACTTTTCGGGGATTACCGCCAGTGACCCTCACGCGGTAGACGGAGCGCTCCAGCAAATCCCGGTCGGCTCCTGTTTTTTCCGTGGCCTGGAATACGATCGTTTTGCTGTCCGGCGCCCAGATGAAACTGGCCACATTCAGATCCTGCTTAAACACTCTCTTGTAAGCGCCGCTTTTCACATTGTATACCCACAGGCGCGTATAAATATGGTTCTTGTCCATGACAATCATATCGCGGCCGTCTTTTTCAGCTTTTTTCTGCGCTGACGGTTTTTCATCCCGGGAGGTAAAAGCGATCCATTTTCCATCCGGGGACCATCGATATGATCCGATCCCTGTTTTATGGTTGGTCAGAATCTGAGCTTCGCCCCCATCGGTTGGAATGGTATAAATCTGCGTGCTGGCATGGTGGTCTTTCCGGCGGGATAAAAAGGAAATGCTGCCATCGGGTGTCCATTGGGGGTACCAGCTGTTTACCGGTGAGGAAGTGAATTGACGTTGACCGGAACCGTCAGATCTCGTCACCCATATTTCACGATAACTGCCGCCCCGTTTTTCATCGCCGCCGCGGGGAATGATTTTCACATAGGCAATATAATTTCCGCTCTCATCCATGGCGGGCTGGGTGATAAAGCGCAGGTTAACAATATCTTCTGCTGTGATTGGGCGGCCGGCCCAAACCAGAGATATTAAAATAATGATTTGGATGAATAATCGTTTCATGATGCTCTCCTTTGTCATGCTATTCTTCACCGGGACGGTAGGATTTTTCCAGGTTTAATTTAATATCTTCCAGGTTCATCCATACCGGTTTCATTTGATGTTTGGCAAATAGCTCAGCTTGGTCCTTATAATGGACAGAATTGGTATCCTGCGTGGCGGAACCGAACTGGTGAATGCTCTGGGCGGATACATGTCCTTCAGTATCCCACTCCACGATCTGGAAAAAACAATCGCCGGCCGTCCCCACTCTTACACCATCTTTTTCTCTGGAATAGATGGCTCTCAAAATATCCGGACCGCCGCTTAGGGCTAAATCTGTGTCCCCCCGTCTCAGGCGGTGGATGTCGCCCCATTTTACACTCAGTTTCCCAAATCGGTCTTTAGTCTCTTTAACCGTTTTTTCTAATCGCACCATGATCTTGGCATAATCATAATTATAATCGGCGGGATTGCTCCGGGGACGAATGGCGTTGTAAGCCAAATGCATGGCGGTGGTGGTACTGTCCGTATCCAAATCCCAAGCCCGGAGCAACTCCAAAGCATCCTGAACGTCAGGATCATCGCTGGAAGCTTCATTCAGAAATCTTTTCAGATTCACACCCATGACGGAATTTTCGGAATATTTCGTATCAAATTTGTAATTGTAGAATTCTTCCCGGGTGATGGATTTATCCGCGCCGAAGGTTTCATGGGCCCTCAGGGCACGGTTGGTCTGGAACATTTCAATCCCCAGGTTTTTGGGATAAAATGATCCATCGGGGTTGTCGGTGCCTAGGGAAGCTAAAAAAGGTGTGCTGTTGCAATTTTGAATTAAACCGGATTGGGGATTCACCACTTGGGGGAGGTCATCAAAGGCTAAATATCCCCGCCAGAGGGAATAGGCTGTATTTCCAGGGACGATACCATCCCAATCATAAGCGTCGCTGCCCCTTATCGGTAGGAGGGCATTATAGACATAAAATAAGTTCCCATTCTTATCGGCATAAGCGGTGTTGAACATGGGCAGGGCCAGCATACTCATGGCTTTGCCAAAGTCTTCCAGGTTGCGGGATTTGTTCATCCGAAACCATTGTTCAACATGGCGCACTTCCCCATACCCTGAATACCGCACCGCATAGGTCCCATGGGGGTTCCGTATGACCGGGCCTTGGATGGACCACAGCGTCTCGCGCTTGAATGTCCATTTAAAGGGCCCCCATAACTTTACGGTGATGGGCGCCTCACGTATTTCTAATTCTTCCCAATTGCCGTGGAGAAAATATTTATTCTCATCATCAGGATGGATTTCCAATTCATACACATCAACCAAATCCGGTTCATTTACCGTATGGCTCCAGCCGATATTTTCATTGTGCCCCAAAAAGATTACGGGCGAGCCTGGAAAAAGACCACCGCTCATATTCCAGCCTTCTTCACTATGAAGGTGGGCTTCGTACCATGCTACGGGACCCGTCCATGGTTGGTGAGAGTTAATGGCAATTCGTGTAAATCCGTCGGCGGAGCGGCTCGGACCGACAGCCACCACATTGGAACCAAGTAATGTTTGATCAAAGGGGCCCCAATTTTTGGTGTCCTTATCAAAAGCAAAATCCGGTTTTACCTCTGAGGCTAGTTTTCCCAACACGCGGTCCAATCCAAACATGAGGGGGGTGCGGTGGACGAAGCCGGCCACAATATCCTTGCCGGAAACAGGAAACAATCCCCGCACCGATTCATCGGGATGAAGGGCAGCGTAGTGATTCACGCCATCGGCATAGGCTTCGCAAATGGCCTTTACATCATCGGATAATTGGTAATCATAGTTGGAATCCACCACCTCCCAGATGCGCAGGAGCTGAACCATATAATCATTGGCGGCGGCGTCTTTACCGTGAATGGTGGCGAGTTTCCCGCGGAGAGCAAGGAGGATATCCTGGATCGTTTTGAAATCATCCTCCGAATGGGCATAACCTAAACCGTAAGCCGTATCCTTGTCCTTTTCACCAAAGATGTGGGGAACGCCCCAGGTGTCGCGGTAAACAGTTACATCATAATCTGAAAATGAATTGGCATCAATAGTTTCATTGAAATGGGGTGTATAATTATTCCAGCCAATAATTAGGGCAAGGAGGAGAAAACCGCCGATCAAATAATTCATATTCTTCATGTTACAGTTTCCTTTGCATCAGCCATGACGCCAAAGCTATATAATGCTGATTTTAACTGGTCAATATTTTGATAATGAATCCCTTCCCACCCCAGTGCTTTGGCCGATTCAATATTCGGGAGAAGATCATCAATAAAAACTGATTCGGAAGCAATAGCGCCTGATTGATTCAAGGCGTATTCATACATGGCCGTATCCGGTTTACGTACCCCCGCATCGAAGGAATAAACAGCACCATCTATATGATTTGGGAAAGCATATCGCAGATCAAGTTCATCTTTAATATGGCGGGGATTTGTATTAGACAAAAGCCAAATGTTGTAGTCACTGGACAATGAAGCAAGCAGATCAGACACAGGTGTTTCTTCTCCCAATAGTTTTTGCCACCCCCGCCAGAAATCTGATTCTTTTAAACAACAGGGTTGGGGCAGGGCGTCTTTGAAAGTAGTAAAAAATTCTCTGTCTGTGAGCTGGCCCGTTTCGTATGCATGGTGGCCCTCATCAGAAAAAGCGATTTTAATTTCATCCAAAGAAATATCGGCGCTGTCGGCCCAGTATTGGGCGCACCGATCCGGGTGAATATCAATGAGTACACCGCCGATATCGAAGAAAATATGTTGAATCATGAATGTAGTAAAATTGGATTAAATGTGGGCGGGAAGTTAAGAAATGGGCTTGAGATTTCTGAGGGATTTGGTTCTATTGGAAATTACCATTCAAATGGCCCATCCACGATTTTCCATAAATACCAGGCGGCGATGGTGCGGTAGGGCCGCCATTGTTCTGCCGCCGTTTCCATTTCTTTTGGTGTGGGCAAGCGCTCCATTTTATTGAGTCCCATAAATCCTTTTTGAATGCCCAGATCACTAAAAGGGAATACATCCGGGCGAACCAAAGTAAACATGAGAAACATGTCCGCCGTCCACTGGCCGATACCTTTTACCTTGACCAATTCGGCGCTGATTTCTTCATCAGACATTTTATCCAGATCGGACAGATTCACTTCTCCTCCATCCATTTTTTCAGACAGGTCAAGGATATAACTGGCTTTCTGGTTGGATAATCCAACAGACCGTAATGTTTCATGGGGAATGGCCAATACATCCTTGGGCAGTGGATAGCTTTTCGTATTAAACAAATCTATAAATCGTCCGTAAATCGTGGCGGCGGCTTTGCCGCTGAGCTGCTGATACACAATTGACCGTACCAAAGATTCATAATAATTGGCGATGGGGTTGAATTCAGGCGGACCGAATTCATCGATCAGTCGCCCCATGCGGGGGTCTGATTGTCTCAGTTTAGATAAGGCTTTTTTAAGATTCATTCCTCTTCCTTTTGGATTGCATTAACTGTGTTAATGCATGGATTGATACTTGCGCTGAGCTGCGTCGAAGCATAGTTAATCCCTGCCCGCTCGGCAGGCGGGCACTCCATATTTATTTTTACATATATAAAGCTGGAGGAGGCTTGTTTCATCAAATGGTTCCCCATCATAGTCCCCCCATTTTTCTTCAATGGTAAAGTCAGATTCCGAGAGTAAGCGATCCATGGTGTCGGGGTAGATCATTCGCATATCGAATTGATATTCATCCTGTGTTTTACCGTCGCCACGGTCAAAAAACCAGTGGATATGGTTAACCTCTGAATCCTCGTCAAACCGATTCTTTTGCCATACGGTGCACTTCCCGCCTATCGGATGTGTGATGGTCATTTCTTTATATTTCTTATTGGGGTCTCGATACAGAAATTCAGGGTCCGGGACGAAGATATCCAATAGAAAACGGCCGGTCTCTGTTAAATGGCTTCTGACTGATTCCAAACATTGGATCATTTCATCTTCATTGTATAAATGGAGGAAAGAATTAAAAGGGATAAAGATCAAGTCAAATTGTTGATCCAGTTGGAATGAACGCATATCACCGGCGATGAATTGACCTTGGGGATATTTTGCTTTGCAGTGATCAATAAAAACGGGACTTAAGTCCAACCCGGTATAATCAAATCCTCTATCGAGTAATGACCTTGCTACTCGACCCGTGCCGCAGGCCAATTCTAGAATGGCACCGTCTGTCTCTTGGGCCCAATGGACATAAAAAGGAATATCATCAACCTTATGGCCCGTGCAGGCGTCGTAAAGCTCCGGGTGGTTGTACATTTGGATATTCACACTTTGTCAATCTCAGTGTGACAAATATAATAGAGAAAAACTGTCTTCCTGAACCCGACGAAGTAGACAGTCTGAGGTACGGCGGGACACATTATAATTACAACCCCACCTTTAATTCCTCCCCATATGGGGAGGACCAACTTGCATTCGTACAGTGAGTCTTCTCCCCTACCATAGGGGAGAATTACCGGCCTGCTCCCGACCCGCCTTTTGGCGGTGGAGGGCTGGCAGGAAAGAGGGGTCCAATCAAAATCTACAACTCAGCCTTAATGGCGTCTCGCTCGTCGGCGATCCGCTTTTTATCTTCGCCTTTTTCCGCCAAAATATCCAACACATCCAAGGCCTGGTGATAAAGCCCCTGCCCTTTCAATACATTCACCAGCGTAAAGGTGGCCAGGCGCGGACTGATAGCCACACCTTCCAGATTGATATCCGCTGGCATGGATTTTTTAGATGGATCCTTTTTCGGGATATCAGTGGTATCGGAAATTTTAGGAATAGAATCTTTTTTCTTTTTTGGATTTGTCTTTTTACGGGATAAATAATCTTTTGCGAATTGGTTGTTGGGGTCCGCTTTTTGGGCCCGTTTCCAACTGGCCATCAGCGTTGTTTGTGAGCGTCCCAGTTGTTCCTGAACCATGGGGAGTGAGGTGGCGGCAGAAGTATGATCCGGAATTTGGGTCAGCACTTTTTTCATCCACTTTTCAGCGCCGGTCAAATTCCCCATTCCAAGCTCAGCTTGGGATAAAATAAATTGGCCGTCTATGGATTTGGGATGATGCTCTAATCCAATTTCACATACCCGCTTGGCCCGGTCATACTCCCCCTTCGATTGATAAATCTCCGCCAACACAGGAAAGAGTACCGTATCAAAATGATCGGCGAAATAGAGTTCCAGTTCCGTGAGGTTTTTCAGGTCCATTTAGCGGCGGTTCTCCAAAACCCAGTTCGTTATATAATCCACGGTCTCCTGGACCGGTGTGCCGGGGCCGAACAATTTGCCCATGCCCATACCTTCCAGTTCTGCTACATCTTTCTTGGGGATGATCCCGCCCCCGGTAAGGAGGACATCATCCAAACCCTTTTCCTGCATGAGGTTATACACATTGGGGAAAATGGTCATGTGGGCATTGTTCAGGCTGGAGAGAGCGATCACATCCGCATCCTCTTGTAGGGCAGCGGAGACGATCATTTCCGGTGTTTGGCGCAGGCCTAAGTAAATGACTTCCATCCCGGCATCGCGGTAGGCCGCAGCCAATACCTTGATGCCCCGATCGTGGCCGTCCAAGCCGGGCTTGGCCATGAGTATTCTGATTTTTCGTTCCATAATCTCGGATTAATTAGGAGAGGAAATTACAACGAAAAGGGATTTGAGTCGAGGAATGAGAATCAGAGTTGGTTGTTGTTAAAAATAAAAGTTATTGACCCATTATTAACTAAAACAAATACAAAATTATTTCATTTTATACGGTCCTTACCCCATATAAAAATACGGTCTTCACCGTATTGACAACCCTCATTTTCAGGGATAATTTCCTATTAAATAGGATCAGGGAGAAATAAAATGTTCATCAATAAAAAAGAAATTACAAGAATAATTCTTTTAGCATTGTTATTAGGAATGATCGGATGCAATAATGAAGTTTTACCACCCGAAGTCGATGAACGAATTCCAATAAAACAGTTAAAAACTGTAATGGGTGAGGATGAAGAGTTAATCGAGCATGTAAGGGAGTATTATATTCATACGGCTTTAAGTTCGAGAGTATTTATTGATAAAATCCACTCATTACCAAAAGATAAGTATCTTGAATTCAAAACGGATTTAAAACATTTACTTGAAAATAATAAAAACAAAGATCCAGAAAAATTAAATCATGATAATGGCGTAATAGTTTTATTAGAGAAATATGGTTTAACTGGTATATATAATGAAGATACCATTGCAAAAGAGTTGGAGTTATTAAATCAACTTCAGGAAATTTTAGAAAATGATGATTGTTATGCCGTATATATAGACGCTATGTGTCAAGATTTTTTGGACATGATTAGAGTTAATCATTCATTTTTTCA